>JANQRD010000018.1 GCA_028284725.1 Allomuricauda sp.
AATTGCCAAGCGAGGTTCGCGAGCGAACTGATAAATTGGATGCTGTTGGAAACACCACTGCAGCCATCGGAAAAGGTTTCGCGATTGCTTCTGCAGCATTGACCGCCTTAGCGCTTTTTGCTGCATTTATGAAGACTGCGGGCGTAGAGACCATTGATGTTTCACAACCTGATATTATGGCGGGTCTGTTGATTGGAGGGATGTTACCTTTCGTATTCTCAGCCCTTTCCATGAATGCCGTTGGTCGTGCTGCCATGGCAATGATTGAAGAAGTTCGACGTCAGTTTAGGGATATTCCGCAATTAAAAGCTGCCTTGGAAGTAATGCGCGCCGTTGATTCAGATATGTCAAAAGCTACCGATGCACAAAGAGCAACTTTTGACGCTGCAGATGGTGTAGCGGAGTACGATAAGTGTGTGGCAATTTCCACTACAGCTTCCATTAAGGAAATGGTATTTCCGGGTCTTTTAGCGATTGCAGTTCCTGTAGCCGTTGGATTTATCGGTGGAGCTGAGATGTTGGGCGGATTGCTAGCCGGTGTTACTACCGCGGGGGTATTGATGGCGATTTTCCAATCCAATGCCGGAGGTGCATGGGACAACGCGAAGAAGACCATCGAAAGTGAAGGCCGTAAAGGTTCTGATGCCCATAAAGCTGCCGTGGTTGGGGATACCGTTGGAGATCCTTTTAAAGATACTTCAGGGCCATCGTTGAACATCTTGTTGAAATTGATGTCCGTTGTGGCCTTGGTTATTGCTCCAAGTTTGGTAAGTCTTGCTCCGGCTGATGAGGTAAGTATGCTGAAAGAAGATGGTACCACGATTTCGATTACCGAAGATGGAATGAAAGAAACCGTTCCTGTTGAAAAGCAGATTCGTGTAGAAATGAGCAATACTGCTGATGGCGCTTACAAAGCCGTTGTGACTTCAACTTACGAAGCTGCAGGAGAAGCAAAAGAAGAAGTAAAAGAGTTCACAGGAGCCACCAAAGAAGAGGTTCAAGAATTGGTGGATGCCTATAAAAAAGCTTTGGAGTAAATCCAATTTCTCCTTAGGATAACAAAAAACCACGCTAAAAGCGTGGTTTTTTTGTTTTTATCGTGAGCTGTCACACTGAGCTTGTCGAAGTGTTACAGCCTACTTAGTTCAACTTGAAAGTAATCGGAATAGCAAAAGGCACCTTAACTGGAGTGCCTCGCTGCTTTCCAGGTGTCATTTGAGGTAATTTAGAGATGATACGGGCCGCTTCTTTTTCCAAAATTTCATGTGGACCTCTCATTTTAATATCCGAAATGCTCCCATCTTTTTGAATGGTAAACACCAAATTCACCCTTCCCTGCAATCCCATTTCCTGGGCCATTTCTGGA
Organism: Allomuricauda sp.; assembly: GCA_028284725.1. GTDB lineage: Bacteria > Bacteroidota > Bacteroidia > Flavobacteriales > Flavobacteriaceae > Flagellimonas. The sequence continues at coordinate 1,367 of JANQRD010000018.1, forward strand.
TAACGGAAATTTTTTCGGATGTGCTTTTGCATCATTTCCTGAAAACAGGCTCTTTTGTCATTCTCATTTTCACATCCAGGAAATACGGGCACATCTTCGATTACAGTAAATGGAATCACTTCATCAACAGGAATATCAATGACGGGTATGTCTTCCACAGCGATAACTTCCGTGTCCTGATCCGGTTCAGTAGATTCGATTACGGTCTCCTCCAAATCCTTGTCATTATCCACAACTTCAATAACAGGTGGAGCTTGGATTTTTGGTGAGGGAGGTGGTGGGAGTTTTTGAATGGTTAGCGGAACCTCTTCAGTAAGTTCATCAGCTACATCCAGCGAAGCCAAATCGAAATCGCTTTTGTAATAGGCCTTCCATTCCAATGCCATGTAAATCAGTAGCAAGATTGCTGCCAATCCGACAAAAAAATAAAGGCGGGAGTTTTTTTCCAATTGTAGGTTTGCATGCTTTTTTGTTTCCATTGTACCAAAAATTTATAGTTATGTACAATGAAAATACCCCTGTAGAAAGCAGATTAAAAGTGAAAATGAGTGAACACCACCTCTGAATTAGCGAAAATTCAATTTTCCGGCAAACTTGTTTGAATACAGGCAGATGAGTTGCTAAAACAAGCCGTGCAACTCTGCATCAATACGGTTGATGACCTCCCCAAGATCTTCGGGATCATCCACAAAGTTGATGTTGTCCACATCAAAAACCAGCAGCTTTCCCTTTTCATAGGTGTTTACCCATGCTTCGTAGCGTTCATTAAGTCGACTCAAATAGTCAATGGAAATACTGTTTTCATACTCCCGTCCGCGTTTGTGTATCTGGTTGACCAAATTAGGAATGGAACTGCGCAGGTATATCAACAAATCCGGAGGTTGCACCAAGCTCTCCATCAACTCGAAGAGGCTTGAATAGTTTTCAAAATCGCGGTTGGTCATCAAACCCATCGCATGGAGGTTGGGTGCAAAGATATGCGCATCCTCATAAATAGTTCGATCTTGAATCACATCCTTCCCACTTTGCCGAATCTTAAGAATCTGACGGTAGCGACTGTTCAAAAAATAGATTTGAAGATTAAAACTCCAGCGTTCCATCTGGGTGTAAAAATCATCCAAATACGGATTGTCGACCACATCCTCAAAATGGGCATCCCATTTATAGTGTTTGGACAGTAATTGGGTCAGCGTGGTTTTTCCAGCTCCAATGTTTCCGGCAACGGCAATGTGCATGGTATGGTGTTGAATGATTAATTACATGGTAGCGCTAGGCTGTAAAGGCACACAATATACAACGAATCTTGTTGAAGCTAAAACCAACGGAATGGGTTTTATCAACCTTTCGTCGAAATCATTGTTATCAATGCCTTAGCCTATGACAACTACATCCGAGTATTTTAAAAAATATTAGGTTTTTAAGACCAAAACATTTTCATATTTTTGCCCTCGAAATTGAGGAAAGATTTGACTGATTGCAACCTCGGTAAAAATGCTAAAGCAGTTTCGCTGGCTAATTGTCAGTTTCTCTTAAAAGAGATTTGTAAACTCCACTTGTCGTTTTCATCAAACCTTTCCGTTGAATAAAAAATATGACATATTTATTTACCTCAGAATCCGTAAGTGAAGGCCACCCGGATAAAATAGCAGACCAGATCAGCGATGCATTATTGGACAATTTTTTAGCATTTGACCCCGATAGCAAGGTCGCCTGTGAAACCTTGGTCACTACTGGCCAAGTGGTGTTGGCAGGAGAAGTGAAAAGCGATACGTATTTGGATGTACAGCACATTACCCGTGACGTAATCAACAAAATAGGCTACACTAAAGGGGAGTACCAGTTCAGTGGTGATTCCTGTGGGATTATTTCACTGATTCACGAGCAATCAAAAGACATTAACCAAGGTGTAGATCGCGGGAGCAAGGAGGAACAGGGGGCTGGTGATCAAGGAATGATGTTTGGCTATGCTACCAAGGAGACAGAAAACTATATGCCTCTGGCACTTGATATCTCACACAAGATTTTACAGGTTTTGGCAAATTTTAGGAGGGAGGGAACTCGCATTGGCTATTTAAGGCCTGATGCCAAGGCCCAGGTGACCATTGAGTATTCTGATGAAAACGTGCCCCAACGGATAGATACTATTGTAATCTCCACCCAGCATGATGAGTTTGATTCCGATGAAAGCATGTTGGCCAAAATAAAGGAGGATGTTCTTACCATTCTTATCCCAGAGGTAAAAAAACTTCTTCCTCAGAATATACAATCACTTTTTAACGATCAGATCAACTACCATATCAACCCAACAGGAAAATTTGTTATTGGTGGGCCACATGGGGATTCGGGTCTTACAGGACGTAAAATTATTGTGGATACCTATGGAGGAAAAGGAGCGCATGGAGGGGGTGCTTTTAGCGGTAAAGATCCCAGTAAGGTGGACCGTAGTGCCGCTTATGCAGCACGTCATATAGCTAAAAATCTCGTAGCCGCTGGAGTGGCAGATGAGATATTGGTACAGGTCAGTTATGCCATTGGTGTGGTGGAGCCGACTTCAATTTTCGTAGATACGTACGGCACTTCGAACGTAGCGATGACCGATGGGGAAATTGCAAAAAAGGCTGGTAAACTCTTCGACATGCGTCCGTTCGCAATTGAGGAACGGCTCAAGCTTAGAAATCCAATCTATTTGGAGACCGCTGCTTATGGCCACATGGGGAAACAGCCCAGTGTTGTGAACAAGGTTTTTGAATCGCCCTACAACGGAAAAATAGAAAAGGAAGTAGAGTTGTTCACTTGGGAGAAACTCGATATGGTAGAAGCCGTTAAATCGGAATTCGGTTTATAAAGTAATCTTTGGGAAAATGATGTGAGGGAGCCGTTTTGGCTCCCTTTTTTGTGGTATACTCCTACAAACTTTAGTAGCTTTAGAATCCAAAATATAACCACATGAAATCACCAATTCGAATATTGTTTTATACCGCGCTAACACTTGTCATGATTTCAAGCTGTACGCAAAAAGAAAAAACGGAGGTAGCCGTTGCTGATTTCTTGGTGCAAGAACACTATAACAAAAAAGAAGTGGACATTGAGATGAGGGATGGCGTAAAGTTGCACACGACCATCTACTCCCCAAAAGACACCTCTAAGGAATATCCCATTTTAATGCAACGTACACCATACAGCTCCAGACCTTATGGAGATGGTGAGTTCAGAAAGAAAATTGGTCCCAACGAACATCTGATGAAGGAAGGCAACATTATCGTTTACCAGGATGTTAGGGGCAGATGGTTGAGCGAGGGGTATTATGAGAACATGAGGGCCTATATTCCAAATAAGACATCGAATGATCAGGTAGATGAAAGTTCCGACACCTATGATACCATCGAATGGCTGGTCAACAATGTGGAAAACAACAATGGGAAAGTAGGGGTTTGGGGAATTTCATATCCTGGATTTTATGCCACCTATGCCACTGTTGATGCCCACCCGGCCTTAAAGGCCGCTTCTCCCCAAGCTTGTATTGGGGATTTCTTTTTTGATGATTTTCACCATAATGGCGCCTATTTATTAAGCTATTTTAAGGTAACATCCCTTTTTGGAACGCCACGGCCCAATAATGATCAACCTATTGATACGGCCTGGTATACGTTTCCTGATATTCAGACAAAAGATCAGTACCAGTTCTTTTTGGATACGGGACCCTTAAAGAATCTCAATACTTTTTTTGAGTATGAAACTGCTGACACTCCAACGCTAAGGCCCGAAGGGGTTACAGATGACTTTTTTTGGAATGAGTTGAAAGAGCATCCCAATTACGATGCACTATGGCAAAGTAGAGGCATTTTTCAGGTGTTGAATAATGCCTCTACTTTGCCATAGTGCATCGTAATTGGGATGCTCTTTCAACTCATTC
>JANQRD010000043.1 GCA_028284725.1 Allomuricauda sp.
TATTGGGGAGAACAGCAGACCTTTTGTCAAGGTTGGAAAAAGGTAAATTTATCTACATCAATTACAGGAAGGCGATTCAAAACTTGAATCGCTTTTTTGTTACCGCTTGGCTAGGTTATTCCCTGGATGTAGATTCAGGGCCCTATCTTTGTTATAGCAAATCTCCATGATGCCGAGGTTATAGTACATCTCTATTTTTGAGATGGAATCATTGCTGATTTCAGCCTTGCATCTAGCATACTCATTATGCAAAAACTCATGGGCATATATGGTACTAAGATTTTTTATGGTGGAATCCAAATACTTCTGATATTGTTCCAGACACAGGTCGATTTCCTTTATAAGAGGTTTTTCATCATCTGGGAATTGGTTTGGACTGAACTTGGCGTTTCTAAATTCATCTTTATGATTGATACAGTCAGAGTATTTGATAGCATATTCTGTAGTATGATTTGTGTCAAAATTAAAGACTTCGGACAAGCTTTTTTTGCCCGAAAAGGTGTCCATGGATAGCAGCCCGGCACAGACTAGCAAAATCAAAAACAACGGAAACACGACTTTTTTCATCCAACAGGATTTTCTTCTCTTAAAAGTAATGATTTTGATACGTTTTTTGCATTTTTGAATGAAAAATGACTTAACTTTTTTAAACATAAATAACTGAATATCAAATAGTTGAAATCATTATTGATTTCTCCCAATGAGCATTATAAAAACCCTTTGACCAATTGTTATTTTTGTGTTTTCCACTAGTGGAAAATCCCCAGTAAAGCACTAGTTTTGCCTTAAATTTTTTGAAAATTTTCCGTGGAATGTCGATGTGGTTTCGGTGGAGGTAATTAAGAATTTAAATGATACAGCTACATATTGAAAATGAAACAAATCCGCTGAAAGCGGTGATTTTGGGAACAGCTGAAAGTTGTGGTCCAGTACCAGGTCCCGAAGAGGCATATGATCCAAAATCGTTGGAGCATATTTTAGCGGGCACCTATCCGAAAGAAGAGGACATGGTGAAGGAAATGGATGCTTTTGCAAAAGTTTTCGAAAAGCATGGTGTGAAGGTGTATCGACCTGAGGTATTGCAGGACTGCAACCAGATTTTTTCAAGGGATATTGCTTTTGTCATTGAGGATAAATTGTTCCATGCCAACATTCTTCCGGATCGGGAAAGGGAATTTGAGGCAATCCATGAAGTTTTGGATAAGATTGATCCCAAAAACATCGTTCGACCCCCGGAGGAAGTCCATATCGAAGGAGGGGATGTAATGCCCTGGAACGATTATATTTTTATAGGAACCTACACGGGAGACGACTATCCAGACTACATCACTGCCAGAACGAACAAGGAAGCTGTGGAATACATCCGTAGGATGTTTCCAAACAAAAAGGTGAAATCTTTCGAGCTCCGTAAATCAAACACTGATCCCAAGGAGAATGCATTGCATTTGGATTGCTGTTTTCAGCCCGTGGGAACCAATAAGGCCATTTTGCACAAAAATGGATTTTTGGTCGAGGAGGAATACCAGTGGTTGGTAGATCACTTTGGGAAGGAGAACATTTTCGAGATTACAAAGGACGAAATGTACCAAATGTTCAGCAATGTATTTTCCATTTCGCCTAACGTAGTGGTCTCGGAAAAAAACTTTACCCGATTGAACAACTGGTTGCGGGAACAGGGCTTCACCGTGGAGGAAATTCCTTATGCAGAAATAGCGAAACAAGAGGGGCTGCTTAGATGCAGCACCATGCCATTGATTCGTAGCTGATCACTTTCTGTTATCTGATTTTATCTGGGGTAAATGGATAGTATCCCCGGAGCAGAAGTTATATTTGTGTATCTTGGAGGTTAGCCGCCCATTGATAAGCACTTTATGACACTTTCTTATTGGGATATTGGAATCGTAATTGCTTATATCATCGGTGTTTTGGCACTCGGATTCTATCTTTCCAAAGCATCCTCAAGAAACTTGGAATCCTACTTTTTGGGCGGCAACAAATTACCATGGTATTATTTGGGCTTGAGCAACGCCTCAGGAATGTTCGATATTTCAGGAACCATGTGGACCGTCGGGATTCTTTTTGTCTATGGCCTTAAGAGTGCGTGGCTTCCGTGGCTCTGGCCTGTGTGGAATCAGGTCTTTGTTTTTGTTTATCTGGCGATTTGGATGCGAAGATCCAATGTGATGACAGGAGCAGAGTGGATTACTTTCCGCTTTGGAGACGGAAAGGGTGCCAAACTCTCCCATATCATCATCGTTATTTTTGCTGTAATAAGCGTCTTGGGGTTCATAGCCTATTTTTTCGAGGGAATTGGCAAATACTGCACCTCTATTTTGCCCTGGGATTTGGCTTTTGATTTTTTGGGCTACCATGTTTCATCTGCAAAAAGCTACGCGTTGTTGGTTTGTGGGCTTACATCGCTCTACACGATTAAAGGGGGGATGCACAGCGTGGTCGCTACTGAGGTAATGCAATTTGTAATCATGACCATTGCTTGTATTGGTGTGGGTATTGTGGCCTTTACTATGGTCGACGCCAACCAGATTGATCAAGTTGTTCCAGCGGGTTGGAAAGAGCTTTTGTTCGATTGGAACCTAAACCTTGACTGGAGTCAGGCTGCTTTTCCACAAGTAAATGCAAAAATCGAAAAGGATGGGTTCGATCTTTTTGGATTGTTGTTCATTTTGATGGTACTAAAGGGAATTTTTGCCTCAATTGCCGGCCCTGTTCCCTCGTATGACATGCAACGTATTTTGGCGACTCGAAACGCTTCCGAAGCTGCGAAAATGAGTTTTTTGACCATTTGTGTGCTCTATATTCCACGCTATTTCATGATTGTGGGTTTTACGGTACTTTCCTTGGTGTACTTAGGTCCCGAACTTTTGGATATGGGAGAGCATATCGATTTTGAACAAGTACTTCCGCATGCCATCAACAAGTTTCTGCCGGTAGGCTTAAAAGGGTTGATGTTGGCAGGCTTTTTAGCGGCCTTTATGGGAACTTTTGCGGCCTTTGTGAACGCTGCTCCAGCATATATCGTAAATGACATCTATAAAAAATATATTAAGCCAGGGGCATCGGACGCGCGACTGGTCCGATTGAGTATTATTGCATCGTTGGGAATGGTGATTGTAGGGATTATTTTTGGATTGAACGCAGGTTCCCTGAACGAACTGATATTGTGGCTAAGTTCTGCGCTATATGGGGGTTACGTGGCAGCCAATGTCCTTAAATGGATTTGGTGGCGGTTTAGCGGAAACGGATATTTCTGGGGTATGCTGTTTGGGTTGATTGCTTCGAGCATCAAACTGTTTTTCTTCCCACAATATGTAGACATTTTTGTGTTTCCCATCATATTCCTATTTTCCTTATTGGGATGTATCATTGGAACCTATTTGGAACCGCTTCCCAATCGGGATAAAGTAAAGCAGTTTTACAAACAGACCAAGCCCTGGGGTTTTTGGGGGCCGATAAAAAAAGAAGTAATGCGCGAAGATCCGGCATTTGTGCCAAACAAGGATTTTAAACGGGACACCTTTAATGTAGTTGTTGGTATCGTTTGGCAGATGGCCCAGGTGGTCATTCCCATCTATTTCATGCTTCGCGAAAACACGGAGATGGTGATATGGTCGGCCATATTGATTTTGACAAGCTACTTGCTCAAAAGATTTTGGTGGGACAACTTAAAACACGTTTCATAGTATGAACGATAGTTTATTGATAAGCGGAACCTTTTTGGATGAAATAAGCCACGACATCCCACATCAAAATTGGGGCAGAAAAGAATGGGACAAGGATTTTCAGCATATGAAAAAGATGGGTATCAATACCGTGGTTCTCATTCGTTCTGGGTATCAAAAATTCCTCACGTATCCCTCAGAATACCTGATTAAAAAGCAAGCTTGTTTTAGCCCTCCAGTGGATTTGCTTGAGCAGTTTTTACAATTGTCCGACACCTACGGGATGGATTTCTATTTTGGAACCTATGATAGTGGGGAATACTGGAAAACAGGCGATATGACCCTCGAAATTGATACGAATTGCTATGTTATTGAAGAAGTGTTTAAAAAATATGGATATTTCAAAAGTTTCAAGGGATGGTACCTGAGCCTTGAATTGAGCAGAAAAACCAAAGGGGCCATCACGGCAATTGCCAAATTGGGGAAACATTGCAAGGCCGTAAGTAAGGGACTACCAGTGTTGATATCCCCATGGATTGATGGCAAAAAAGCGGTTATGGCTTCAGAAAGTAATTTGACGAAGTCAAATGCGATTTACTTGGAAGAACACGCAAGGGAGTGGAACGAAATCTTTGACGGTATTCAGGGAGCGATTGATATTGTTGCATTCCAGGACGGCCATGTGGATTACCACCAGCTCGAGGAGTATCTTGTGGTCAATAAAAGGTTGGCCGATACCTATGGGGTGCAATCTTGGAGCAATATCGAATCATTTGATCGTGACATGCCCATCAAGTTTTTGCCCATTAAATTTGAAAAACTATTGCTGAAAATGGAAGCGGCCAAAAAAGCGGGCTGTGAAAAGGCAATTACCTTTGAGTTTTCCCATTTTATGAGTCCGCAATCTTCCTATCCACAAGCCGGCCATCTGTACAACAGATATATGGAACATTTCGAAGGTATGATTCCCCAAACCCACAAATCGTAGCTACCGTTGAAAGCATATGCCCAACTATACCGATCAGAACTTTTAAACCAGATTATCCCATTTTGGGAAAAGCATTCAAAAGATGTTGGCCATGGAGGGTATTTCACTTGTCTCACTGCTGAAGGAAAAGTTTACGATACGGATAAGTTTGTATGGTTGCAGGCGAGAGAGGCTTGGATGTTCTCCAAACTCTACAATTCCCTGGAAACTAAACCAAGTTGGAAAGAAATGGCCAAATTGGGTATTGATTTCTTGGAAAAATACGGTAGGGATACCTCAGGGAACTGGTACTTTTCTCTAAATCGGAGGGGAAATCCATTGGTCCAGCCCTATAATATTTTTTCGGACTGTTTTGCGGCAATGGCATTCGGTGAATTCTATAAGGTAACTGGTGATGACCACTATGCCCAAATTGCGAAGGATACATTTCAGAATATTTTATCACGTCAACAGAATCCCAAAGGCAAGTACAATAAAAAGTATCCTGGGACAAGGGATCTACAAGATTTTGCCCTTCCGATGATCCTGTGCAATCTCGCTTTGGAATTGGAGCCCATTTTAGGAAAGGAGCAAGTAGGGGATTTAACAAATTCCATTGTGGATTTGATCATGCATCGATTTTATGACGCCCAAAGCGGTCTTGTTTATGAAAACATCTCTTCGAAGGGAGGATTTGTTGATAGTTTTGAAGGAAGATTGTTGAATCCGGGCCATGCCATAGAAGCCATGTGGTTTGTAATGAATATTGGTTTGAGGAAGAAAGATGATCATTTGGTAAAAAATGCCGAAATCGTTATGTACCAACAGCTTGAAAAAGGATGGGATGAAAAGTATGGCGGTATTTTTTATTTTATGGATGCCAAGGGATATCCCCCCGAGAAATTGGAGTGGGACCAGAAATTGTGGTGGGTACATTTGGAAACTTTGGTCGCTTTAGCCAAAACCTACGCATTTAAGGGAAGTCCAATGGCTGAATCATGGTTTCAAAAAGTTCATGAATACACTTGGAACCATTTTAGAGACCCAATCAATAAGGGCGAATGGTATGGTTATCTCAACCGTAAGGGAGAACTTTTATTGAATTTAAAAGGAGGTAAATGGAAGGGGTGTTTTCATGTTCCCCGAGCATTATTTGAAATTTCACAAACCTTGGAGAACATCTAAATACTCTTGAAGAGTTAGGTAAAATGAAGGGATATATAGGATTTTGGGCTTGCCTGTTCGTATTTGCAATGACTAATGGTCAGACCGAGGTCGATTTGCTGATCATAGGTGGAGGCGCTGGAGGTACAGCTGCCGGTATTCAAGCGGCCCGGATGGGGGCTAAAACGCAAATTATTGAGAAAACTCCATGGCTTGGTGGTATGCTGACCTCGGCGGGAGTGTCAGCAATCGACGGTAATCACAACATGCCCTCCGGGATTTGGGGAGAGTTTCGCCAAAAACTGTATGATCATTATGGTGGCCCCAAGTCGGTCGCAACCGGATGGGTAAGTCATACCCTATTTGAACCATCCGTGGGGAATACAATTCTAAAAGAAATGGCAACCCATGCCCTGTTGGATATTGTTTTTAATGCATCATATGAAGCGGTAGAAAGGGTTGATGAAAAATGGATGGTGCATTATAAAAGGAGAGGAAGGTTGTACACGACCAAAGCCTCCATTCTCATAGATGCCACAGAAACAGGAGAACTGTTGCCTTTAGTAGGTGCCGACTATCGGGTTGGAATGGATGCAAAACAAGATACTGGCGAACACAAGGCACTGAAAAATGCAAACAACATTGCGCAAGATTTGACCTATGTGGCCATTTTGGAAGATGTCGGTGAGCAAAAACATAAAAAAGGATTGGTAAAAAAGCCAAAGGAGTACGACCCAAATCAATATGCCTGCGCTTGCAAACGGGAAGCTGGTGAAATGTTTGGCGTTGTGACCGATTGTGATCAGATGCTGAACTATGGGAAATTGCCCAACAAAAAATACATGATCAATTGGCCCAATTGCGGCAACGATTTTTATGTGAACTGGCCTAAGCTAAGTGATACAGAACAAGCTAAGGAAATTAAAAAAGCAAAGACCTTTACCCAGGGATTTGTATACTATATCCAGAACGAGTTGGGATATAAAAACCTAAGGCTTGCCCCTGAATTTCCTTCTAAAGACAGATTTCCGTTGATTCCCTATCACCGAGAGGGCAGAAGGGCCATTGGAAAATCGTTTCTCGTGGTAGACCATCTAGAGCGACCTTATGACTTTCAGTTGTACAAGACCGGGGTTGCGGTAGGGGACTATCCGATCGATCATCATCATGATAAGAATCCCAACGCACCCCAAATTGATTTTATCAACATAAAAGTGCCCAGTTATTCCATTCCCATCGGAAGCCTTGTCCCAAAATCCATGGAGAACTTTCTCGTGGCGGATAAAAATATCAGTGTGTCCAATATTGTCAATGGAACAACTAGACTACAACCTGTAGTATTGGGTATCGGTCAAGCTGCTGGAACTATTGCCGCGCTGGCAATCAAGGATAACAAGAAGCCATCGGAGGTGTCCATTCGAAAGGTACAGCAAGCCCTTTTGGAACATAAGACCTACGTCATGCCCTTTATCGATGTTCCATCGAGTGACCCGGCTTTTTGCGCGATCCAGCGCATCGGGGCATCCGGAGTACTCAAAGGGTATGGTGTTCCGTACAAATGGGCGAACGAAACCTGGTTTTATCCTGAGCGCATCGTATCTGAATATGAACTGAAAAACGGCCTGATGCCCCTGTTTCCTAAACTCAACACCTTGCATGCATCCGGCAAGGGGGTCACATCGGAATTTTTGATGGAATTATTTGCAAAGCTCGACATGGACATCACAATCGAAGCTATTAAGGATATATGGATCTCCAAAGAGATGGAAATATCATTTTCCAAGACTACGGAACTCAACCGTAGAATCGCTAGTGCTTTGATTGACAAGCTCTTAAATCCTTTTGCTTTTGAAGTCGATTTCGATGGCAAGCTAAAATCGGAAACACCATTTGAAGAGTAAAAAGGAGTATGCCTTTGACCTTGAGCACGTTGTCAATTTAATGGGTATTTACAACTAAAAATCCATATGCAATTGTTGCATTTGCACGTATATTTGCGCGACTGTTGAGTCAGTAAAAGACAAGAGAGCGATGCAGGTGACCAATACCATTTTGATGATTCGGCCCGTCAATTTTCGAATGAACGAACAGACGGCAGTAAACAACTATTTTCAGGAAGAACCAGATCTTAGGAAAGAAGAAATTAATCAAAAGGCCCAGGAGGAGTTTGACGATTTCGTCGACAAACTTCGTAACCATGGCGTCGACGTAATTGTGGTTGATGACACCATGGAGCGGGATACGCCCGATTCCATATTTCCGAACAATTGGATTTCTTTTCATGCCATGGGTACGGTCTGCGTATATCCCATGTTCGCCGAAAATCGACGAAAGGAGCGTAGGGAAGATATTTTTGATGTGCTTGAGGAAAATGGATTTCGCATTGACGATATCCTGGATTATACTTCTGCTGAGGAAGAAGGTGTTTTTTTGGAAGGGACTGGCAGTATTTTGAAAGATCGGGTCAACCAAAAAGCATATTGTGCGCTGTCTGAAAGGGCCCATGAAGAACTTTTTATTGAGTTCTGCGAGGATTTTGATTGTTTCCCGGTCATTTTTACCGCAAACCAAACCGTTGATGGGGAACGATTGCCCATCTACCATACCAATGTAATGATGGCCATGGCAGAAACCTTTGTGGTGATTTGCTTAAGTACCATTGATGACAAAAAGGAACGTAAGACCGTGGTGGAGCATATTAAAAAAGATGGACGTGAAATCATTGACATCACCGAGGAGCAGATGTACCATTTTGCCGGGAACATGTTACAGGTAATCGGAGCCAACGACCAACGTTATATGGTGATGAGTTCCGCGGCGTACCACAGTCTCAGACCAGATCAGATTGCAGCGATTGAAAAACACTGCCCTATCATTCACAGTCCTTTGGATACCATTGAAACCTGTGGCGGGGGTTCAGCCCGCTGTATGATGGCCGAGGTGTTTCTTCCTCTTGCAGAATAGACTCTTCGCACTCGGCCCAAAGGGAGTTTATTGCTTAAAAGAATAGAAAAATATCCCAGCCATAAATACCATAAAAAAAGCAAAGGGCAGGGAGGTGATGATTAACAGTTTTTGCACGGCGACCAGCACATCAATGTCCGGTTTGGCGTTCCCCAGTAGAATCAGAGCTAAAGTGGCGAACAAGATGATGACCGACCACCACAACCGATGCCGTTTTTGAGGCTGAGGATTGCCGTTGTCCGTGAACATGCTCAACACAAATACGGCCGAATCTACCGAAGTGACCAAAAAACTGATCAAGAGCAGAATGGTTACGCCGTTCAACACGGCGGACAAGGGATAGCTTTCAAAAAAGATAAAGATGGACGTAAACACATTCCCGAACTCATTGTTATAGCTGCCCCAACTCTCGATGATTTCAAAGGCCGAAGTACCAAAGACCGAAAACCAGAAAAAAGTACCTAACGAAGGCAACAGCAGCACACCCAACAGCATTTGGCGCAAAGAGCGTCCACGGGAGATGCGGGCGATAAAAATACCGGTAAAGGGTGCCCAGGCCAACCAAAAGGCCCAATAGTAGAACGTCCAGTCGGTGAGGAAGTCGATTCCGGGATTATAGCGTCCAGCAGCGATGCTCATGGGCACAAAATCGATTAGGTATTGCAAAGAAGCCTTTCCGAAGGAAAGGAGAATGCTCCCCACGTTGCTATTGACGAATACAAAAGCCAACAAAAGTAGCGTGACCAAAATATTGAATTTCGAGATTTGTTTGATGCCCCGATCTACCCCCAACCAGACCGAAACAAAAGCAATAAAGGAGATTACTATCGCCAAAAGCAGGGCACTACCCAACCCGAATTCCGTTTCAAAGAGATGACTAAGGCCTCCCGTGATCTGTGTAGTGC
>JANQRD010000047.1 GCA_028284725.1 Allomuricauda sp.
CGGCTTCAATACAGCACCACCTGCGGACAATACTAATACGCTTCCTACAATAGGCCCCGTACAGGAAAAGGAGACCAATACCAAGGTAAAGGCCATAAAGAAAACACCCAGCCAACCCCCTTTTTTATTGCTCAGACCATCCACTTTATTGATAAAGGAACTGGGCAAGGTGATTTCGAACATCCCCAGAAACGATAGTGCAAAGACCAAGAAAATCAGGAAAAACAGCACGTTAGGTAGCCAGTGGGTACTCAGCCAATTGGCAAACTCCGGGCCGTTTATATAGGCTACCAGAGTTCCGGCCATCACATAGATCAGGATTATAAAAAAGCCGTATAGCATCGCTTTCCGCAACCCTTTTCTGGTTTTTTCCCGAAGCCCCGAACCGGAACTGTTCAGATGAACCACATCCGGATGGGTACTTGCCGTATTACCAAAAAAGCTTACGGTGAGTGGCACCATCGGAAATACGCAAGGTGTCAACAATGCGGCCAAGCCAGACCCGAAGGCCAACAGGAAAAAAGTGCCGAGGTCTTCCATACTAAGGGGTCAACACTTTGATTTCAAATTCTTCTTCAGGAAAGACACATTGGCCCGTGACCATGGAACAGACACTGTATACTATCGTACCTCGTATCACCGGATTATCTTTCAGGACCTTTATCTTTTGAATAAAGCCCCCACCACTTTCATCGATAAAACGAATGTTCCCTTCCCAAATATCATCGTACTTTTCCTTGACTTTTAATGGTTTCAGTCCTTCTACCAATTCGTAGGATGGATGCGCTGCAAAAGTGATTTCAGTGGGCTTAGGCCCCAGCTCTGGGTCTTGGTCGTTGGAATAGATGTACCAACTATCATCTAGTATTACTTTCAGGGTGACTTCCTGGGTTTCTCCAACCTTCGCATCTAATTGGGAAAACTCCCAATCTGCAGGGTCTAAAATTTGAGCGTTTAAACAGATTACTCCACCTAAAAGATATACTCCAATCAATAATACTTTCTTAAAAGTCTTTTTCATAAGCTCTTTTTTAAATCTAAAAACTATCCACCCGAACCACCTGCAACGAGTTACCTCCGGCCCCATCATCCACCAGGCCAATAATGGCCAAGGTGGTGTTTCGGAACACTGGTGCAGTCGTAGAATACGTGGTCAATACATTCCCGCTAGCATCTTGAATCTCAAAATTATAACTGCCGTTAGAAGCCGTCGCATCGACCTCCTGAAAGCCTGTGGCCTCCTCAAAGCCCAACGAAACTGGGCTAATGCCTTGGTCGGCCTCGAAAACTAGGTTTTGGCTATCTGGTGCCAAGTTGATAAAACGGATTCCCGCGGTGCTGTCACTGTGTTGTAACAATTGGTCTTCCAATAGCAAGGTATTCACATTGCTGTCCCTTCCGGTTAAGAAGAGGGTGGAGATATTCCCGGCAGGTAGATTGACAGTGGTACTTAACACCGTTGATGTAGTGTCTTGGGAGTTTACAAATAAGATGTTCCTATTTTCTCCAGCAGCTACGGTAAACCTATCATTCGACCCAAAAGAAAGTGCTGGATTTATGGAGTAGGTAATTGCCGTATCACGCCCAAAATAATCAACATGCAATGCTGGTGCGTCCACCGCTGAATGCACTACTTTTAAGGATACAACAGGTACAAAATCATTGTCATCACTTGAACATGCCGCCATCGCAACAAATAGTACTGTTATGGCTATCGGTAATATTATTAATCTTTTGAACATTTTTTTGTTTTTAAGGGTTATTTACATTCCAGATCCTTCATTCCTTTTGAGCTAAAACCTTGGTCCTTATTTTTTCATATTCTTTAATGAATCTCTTTTTGGTATAGGATTTTACGGTCGAAGCCACTGCTTTATTGTGGAGCACAATTCCTACTTCTTCCTCCCCCTTTAAAAGTGAATTCAGTGACTCGAAATGGTATACCCCGGACAAATCCTCTTTTGTCCGTGCCATTTCCCTAACCTTTCGAATAAATGAGAATGCCAGTTCCATGTCGGACCTACCATTATCAATTCTCTCGAGCAAGATAAGATTGGACATCCGTGGCAACGGGTATACTTGGTCATAGTCCCAATGATGGGTGTCTACCATTTCGTGCCCGTAGGCATAGGCCTTCTCACTATCGATTTCCAACAACTTATAATATTTGAAAACCTTAGCTGAAATCTCATTTGGAGATTCCCCGATTAAGGAATCCATATATACCAATGCAGAATCATACTCTTTTCGCTCAAAGTGTTCCGATGCAAGTTTTCGTAGCCTAGAAACATTTTGAGCCTTTTCCAACTCTTGCTCATGAACATGGTATGAATCAAATGAGCCCTCCAACAATGCGTGAATATGTCCATCCAAGTTTTTGGCAACAGTATTTCCCAATCCTATCCATGCTATTTTACCCTGCCGATTTACCAAAAAAGTGATGGGAATACCACCATTGTACCATTTTTTTGAAGTACTTCGTTCTTTCGTATCCACTGCCAAATAGTAGGACACCTGGTCGATTTTGGGTGCAAAATAATTCCGGACATCGTTGGGAAAACGGTTTGGGCCATAAATACTCAGAATTTCTATCCTCCCTTTATACTTTTCCGCCAAATTTGATAAGACAGGTGGCATAAAACGGCAAGGACCACAGGTGACCGCTCCAAAGCTAACCACGTATACCTCACCCTTCTCCAACCCGGAAAAAGGTCCACCTTTAATCCACTCTTGAACAGAAATGTTTGGAGCAGCATCTCCGATTTTCAATGGTAATTGACTCAGAAATCCATTTTTCGTACTGCAATCTTTCTCGATATGGGCTTTTAAGGGAAAGTGAAAAAATCCCATCAAAAAGAACAATATTAACGCTATGTGTCTTATCATAAAAAAATGTTTTAGGACTTAGCTCAATACCCCGGATTTTGATCAAGGGCAGGATTTCTATCTATATCAACAGCTGGTATCGGCAATAGAGCGTCCGTGGCATCCCAATTTGGCTTTATAGGGTTCAGCGTCTCATCGAGTCTTTGGAAGCGCTTGAGATCGAAGAAGCGGTGCCCCATTTCACTAAAGAGTTCAATTCGACGTTCCTGTAAAATAGCATTCAAAACATCGGCCTGTGAATTCGCAGTGGTGTTAGGTAAGCCCGCTCGATTTCGAATTATATTTAAATCGGATTGGGCACCAGCTATATTGCCCAATTGCGCCCGTGCTTCGGCTCGAATCAAATACTGTTCTGCAAGTCTCATAACCACAAGAAATTCAACAGCTGCAGCCCCGGGTGTAAATCTCTCCTTATATTTAGAGGGAAAATAAAAGGTTTCAGAATCCGGGATTATTTCTCCCAACCAATTTTCTCGCCTTAAATCGCCACTTTCAAAGGCACTGACCAATTCTAGACTTGTGGAAACCCGAGTTGGCGCTCTTGTTAATACGAAGCGGAAACCATCCCATGTGTTTTGCCCTAATTCGGGAAAAGGTGTGGTTAAACGAAATATAGCCTCAGGACTGGTTCTAAGGAAGACACTATTCAAATCAGAGACCAATTGATAGTTTGGATTTTCTATAATCTCTGAAGCTGTTTGTTCTGCCATATCCCATTGTCCGGTGTATAGATATATCCTTGACAATAGAGAAGTTGCCGCTCCTTTGTTAGCCCTTGTTCTATCCGAGCTTCCGTTTTCTTCCGGCAAAAGGTTTTTTGCTTCAATTAAATCTTGAATTATTAGTTGATATACCTCTTCAATGGAACTTCGAGCGATAATTTGGTTTTCAGAAAAATCAGGACTGGTCACCAAAGGAACCCCACCAAACAAATTGACCAAATAGAAATAATGCAAAGCACGTAAGAATCGTGCCTCTCCTTCCAATTGCTCACTTAGTCCTTGGGAAATCGCACTATTATTTGAAACTCCATCAATAACAGCATTACAAGTGTAGGTGAGAGTATAAAATTCCCGCCACCAGCTTTCAACTCTACTGTTCTGAGGAAATACTTGAGTCTCAAAGAATTGAATTTCCTCTTGAGTCGTAGAATAATTAAGCAATTCATCGGTGTAACGTCCCATTAAAAAGGTTACACTTCGTTCGCCTGTATAAAAACCAAATTGACTCTGCATCATCCGGGCGTAAACACTAATTAGTGCGGCGTTAGCTTCCTCGTCGGAATTAAACACCGTCTCTCCGGTTAGACCTGAAATGGGAGGGTCCACTTCAACAAAATCCTCGCAACTCAAATTCAGTAGAAAGCAAAGTGCCAAGATGTATTTGAAGATCATCCTGAAAAATCCACTTTCCCTTTTGTTAAAATAATTTATATCCATTTTCATATGTAAACTTTTAAAAGGTTAATTGAGCGCCAAGAGTTATAGTGCGCAAAGGGGGAAGTGCAAACTGTTGGGTTTCCGGGTCCAATCCAATAAAATCCGTAAAGGTTAACAGATTTTGACCCTGCAGATATAATCTGAGTTGTTGTAGACCAATCTTTTCTACCAATTCAACAGGCAACATGTAGGACAAGGAAACATTTTTCAACCGAACAAAAGACCGATCGGCATTGGCAGCTGTACTTTGCAGTAGGTTGTTATAGGCGAGGACTCCACTACCGGTTTGAGTAAATCTTTGAATATCGGTTATGTCACCCGGTTCTTGCCATCGATTTAGTACAACGCTAGGCTGGTTTGAAAATCCACCTGGGGAAGGAAGCAAACCATTCAGATAACTGAGCCCGGTTTGTTTCACAAATTGGAAAAGGAAGTCCAATTCCAATCCTTTGTAGCTGATATTATTGGTCAGCCCTCCAAAATATTCCGGCTGTTGGGATTCCAAAAATTGTCTATCAATACCAAAGCTAATGTTTCCATCAGCATCTACATCCTCAAAACTATAAAATCCAGTTTCAGGGTTAACACCTAACGTTTTGTATTGATTTTGTATCCCCAAAGGTTCACCTACGGAGTAAATGTTGCTAAAATTGGACTGTTCTATATTTGAAAATGAGAGCAACTCATTTCTTGGGATGGTAATGTTAAAGCCGGTCGACCAGGTAAAACTACTAGAGCTTATATTGATAGTATTCAGTTCTAATTCCAATCCCTTGTTCTCCACCTCTGCGGGAAAATTCGCAGTAACCGAAAAAAAACCTGTGGTCCTGGGCAATGGCAAACCTATCAATTGATTACCGGATAGATTTCGAAAATAACTTCCATTGAATTGGACTCTGTTTTTGAACAAACCCAGTTCCAATGCCACCTCGAACTTTTTATTCTCTTCCCAAGAATATTCAGGATTCGAAAGAGATGCCGGGGCAATAGGTGTTTGTCCCTCAAAAAGAGCTGACCCTGGATTCCACAACTCAAAATAGCCATAATCCGGAATCTGATCACTACCTGTTACTCCATAACTTGACCGAATCTTTGCAAAGGATAACCATGGTAGATTGCTTGCAAAACTTTCCTCCGATAAAATCCATGCTGCACCTACGGCACCGAAATTGGAAAATCGATTGCCCGGGCCAAATCTACTTGATCCATCCCTTCTTCCAGTTAAATTTAGGATATAGCGACCGTCATAGTTGAAGTTTATTCTTCCAAAAACAGCTGAATACCGATAGTCCGTGTCCGAAATTGAGAGTGCATCTAATTCTGGGGCGGCTACAATGTTCCTAATAAGGGCATCACTCGTATATCCCGAAGCCAATATGAATTCACCCGTATTTTCGTTTTGCTGGAAGGTAGTCCCAACCAATACGTTGAGCTTGGCCCTTCCCAGGGCCTTGGCCCAATCCAACTGGGGTTCTACAATCCAAGATCTAATCGATTGGTTATTAAATTGATTTGATCCAGTAATTGCATTTGGATTAAACGGATCTAGAGCAGCTATTGGTGATATGGTATTCTGTTCCGTTCGAAGTTCAGTGTATCCAAAACTGGTTCTGATCTGAAAACCCCGAAAGATTTCATAACTTAGCAATGCATTACCAATTACATTGGTGGTTCGGGATTCAAAGAATCTCTTGGTATCCGCTAAAGGATTATCAAAAGTACCCTCCTCCCAGTTTAAATTCCCATCCTCATCGAAAAGCGTAGGTGCCACAGGTGGCGTTAACAGGGCCGGCCGAGTCAAGTCCAATGGCGGGAGGTTGTTATTTTCAACACTGTAACTTGAAGAGATATTCGCATTGAATTTCTTGTTCTTTGAAGTAAAGTTTAAGTTTAGATTTGTGGAATATCTGTTATACGAATTGTCTCCGGGAAAAACAGTTGTCTCTCTGTAATAACCGTTGCTGAACAAATATTGAACCAGATCGTTGCCACCCGAAAAAGTTGCTTGAGTGTTACTGGTTACCGCAGTACCACCAATGAGCTCATCCTGCCAATCTGTTTCCCGATTAACATCCCAAGTCCCATTGACATCAAAATCACTGGCTCGGGGCTCTACGCCATCATTTCGAAACGCTTCACGTCGCATTTCCAAATACTGTGCGCTATTCAATAAATCCATTTTGTTCCCAACGTGCCCTAATCCACTCCAATGGTTTATTTCGAAGGATGGTTTGCCCTGTTTTCCCTGTTTAGTGGTAATCAATACCACGCCATTGGCTCCTCTGGACCCGTATATAGCAGTAGCATCTGCATCTTTTAAAATTTCGATACTTTCTATATCTTGGGGATTAATGCTGCTCAAAGGGTTCCCCGATCCAATTATCAAACCACCAGAAGTTGTTAAAGGTTCGGAGGTGAATGGCACCCCATTAATTATATATAAGGGACGATTCCCATTATTCTGGGGATCATTTCTTAAACTGTTTTGTCCACGGATTAGAATATCGAATCCGCCACCGGCAACGCCAGTGTTTTGCTCAATAAAAACACCGGAAACCCTACCTTGTAGAGCCTGTAGTGGATTATTGATTGGCTGTCGTTCTATTTCTACAGCGCTTACCTGGGCAATATTCCCTGTTTTTATTTTCTTTTCTGTTTTATAATAACCAGCATTTAACACGACTTCATCCAATTGGCTTACGGATTCATCGAGAGTGACGTTGATGGTCGTTTGATCGCCAACGGTAATTTCCTGTTCGGTGTAGCCAATACTAGTAAAGACCAAAATGCTTTGACTGCTGGGCACGACGATCTGATAGTTGCCGTCAAAGTCCGTGGCAGTACCCCGAGAAGTTCCTTTGATGATAACACTGACCCCAGGCAAGGGAACGCCATCAGCATTGGTGACCTGTCCGGTTACGGTTATGGGGTCTTGGTTAACAACTGTCGCAGGTTTAGTTATTGGATTTTTATTAGGCAACAAAAAAATCTGCCCATCCTCCACACTAAAGCTCGTTCTTGTCCCTACGAATACATCGTTAAGAATTGTGGAAACCGCTTCCCTTTTCACTACCACCGAAACCCGCCTATCGATATCCACATCCTCCGTACTGTAGATAAACCGAAAATCCGTCCTGCTCTCAATCTCATCCAAGAGCCGCTCCACGGTCACATTCTCTAAATTCAAGGAAATCTTTTTCTGAGCATAACTGGGATTTGCCTGTAAAACAAAGGCCCCAAACAATAATAGAACAGCGCTTATCTTCATCTTTAAATCAATATTTGAACCGAAACCTTTACGGTAAGGCCCTGAAGGAACTTTTTGGCTTAAGACTCTGTTCTTGTAGCGGTTTTTTGAAGTATGGTGTAAGGAAAAAACCCTTTTTACATACCTCCATGCACGAATTGGAAAGACTCCAATCCCATTACGAAGTAATTTCATATTTTTAAAGTGTTGTAATTGGTTACTAGTTTCTTAGTGGCCATTTTTCACAATCGGAA
>JANQRD010000063.1 GCA_028284725.1 Allomuricauda sp.
AGATATCAATATCCAGAGCATTGAACAATTTGGGCAATGTCAACTACGACCAACGAAATATTAAAAAAGCCCTTGAATACTATCAAAGAAGTTTGGAAATCAAAGAAAGATTAGGTCTTAAGAGCAGTCTGCCCTTTGTCCATAACAATATTGGCCTGATCCATTCCGAGATGCGAGACCATGATTTAGCCATAGCTAGCTATAACAAAAGTGTTGTGTTATCCCAAGAATTGAAAGATTTGAAATCGGAATCACGGGCCTATAGCAACTTGGGTGTGGAATTTTCAAAAATCGGGGATTACAACAAAGCCCTGGAATACATGAACAGGGGGATTCAAATGAAGATTGAGATCAACGATGATGATGGTTTGGCCTCAGGCTATGTGTATCGAGGGAAGAATTATTTGGAGATGAAACGATTTAATCGGGCACGTGACGATTGCCAAAAAGGACTTGACATGGCTATGATCTCTGGTGCCATCAACCTTCAAAAGGAAGCATGTGAATGTTTAAGCAAAGCTTATGAGGGCTTGGGAAATTATAAAACCTCCCTCGATTTCAACCAACGGTACACCGCGCTTAAAGATTCGTTGTTCAACAAAGAACGAACGCAAGAGATTACCCGTGCTGAAATGAACTATCAGTTCGAGAAAAAGCAATTGGCCGACAGTATCAAATTCCACAAGCAACAGACTGAGCAACAAGTCGCCTATGAGCGCAAATTGAACAAACAGAATACCAAGTTTTATATTCTATTGATCATAAGCTTGGCAGTAATCGGTTTTTTGACCTTCCTGTACTACAAATACCGACAGAACCTTAAGTTGAAAAAGGTAGAAAACCAGTTATTAAATTCGGAAATCGAATTTAAAAAGAAGGACTTGACCACCATGGCGGTCAATATTTCAAACAATCAAGAATGGGCCGAATCCCTGGGTGAGCGATTGCAATCGCTAAAAGCCGCAACGGGAAGAAAACGTCAAAAAGAACTGGAGCTTTTGGAGGAAGAGATTAAAAACAAGATTTGGGTAAATAAAGACAGTGACGACTTTTATAAAAAGGTGGATGAATTGAGCAGTTCCTTCTACGCCCGTTTACATAATCGGTTCGAAGGACTTACCAAAACGGAGGTACGCCTTTGTTCGTTCATTAAATTGGATTTGAATACCAAACAGATCGCCACCTTACAAAACATTAATCCTTCTTCGGTAAAAATGAGTCGAAATCGGCTTAGAAAGAAGCTGAACCTTACCCCCGAGGACGATTTGTCCGCATTTTTACGTACGTTTTGATGATTTTTTCAAAAACTGATAATCAGTTAATTAAAACTGGAAAGAATCATTTTGTAACCCATTTGTAAACCCCATTTTGTGGTCACGTAACCCATTTGTAACCATCCAATATTATTATGTAGGCCTTCTTCGTGACTAGGTTTGCCTCGAATTTAAAACCTAAAAGTCATGAAGAAAATTTTAATGTTTACGTATTCCATCATTGCATACCTGATAGCATTTGGATCTATTCTTTTTTGGATCGCTTCGGTGGGCAACTTAGTTCCAGACATAGGAATCGATCAAGAGCCTCAAATGTCCGCTTTAATGGCAGTGTTGAACAACCTATTGTTGATTTCCCTTTTTGGGGTGCAGCACAGTGTCATGGCCAGAAAATGGTTCAAGAATCTGTTCGCGCGCTATTTCCCCAGACCCATTGAACGCAGCACCTTTGTTTTGTTCTCTGGACTCCTGCTTTTCAACCTCGTGTACAACTGGCAGCCCATCGGCGGTCTCATATGGCAGGTTGAAGCCAACAGTATTATGTTTTATGTGCTCTATGGGCTATTCTTTGCAGGTTGGGCCATACTGTTCATCAGTTCGTTTTTGATCAATCACTTTGATTTATTCGGATTGCGACAGACTTTTTTGGAATTGATGAACAAACCCTACACCCAATTACAATTTAGGATTACGTTGTTCTACAAATACGTTCGCCACCCACTTTATTTTGGGATGCTTTTGGGCATGTGGGCCACACCGACCATGACAGTGACCCATTTGGTATTTGCGATTGCCATTTCTATCTATGTGGTCATTGGAACCTTGTTTGAAGAAAAAGATCTAGTGAACGAGTTTGGGGAAACGTATAAAAAATATCAGGCTAAAAAGCCAATGCTTATTCCTTTCACGAAGTGGAGGAAGCAGGCGAATCAAAATCCAATAATGAAGGAGGAGCTCAACTAAATAGAGAAAATCATCATCAAAAAACAATCAAACAATCTAATTATGAAATCACGAACAAACTATAAGACACCGGTGTTCTTCGGATGGTATACCATCAATTATGAGAACAATAGAGGTCATAACTATGCTTTAAAGCCAAATGATCATTCCAGTAAGGAGTTGGAATATTTTCAGGGGCACTGAAGACAAAAACAACTTTGAACCAAATCCCAAAGTACCTAACAAGAGAATCAATAAGAAGGCTTTAGGAATTCAATTCCTAAAGCCTTTTGCACATACGTCGGAATTTAGACCAACTTATACACCTAACCTAAATTTGTCACTATAAAGTACTTGCTTGTCCGCTACCACTTCAAGTCGGTAATATGTATTTTCCAAATAACTGAAGTCTAAGATTTTTCCTAAGGTCAATGCATCCCCCAGATTCACTTTTTTGATAATGTTGCCCTGGTAATCATAAATCTTGACCGTAAAGTCAGAACGATCCTTATTGAAAAACCAGATGCTTACTTTGTTATCCTCTACCTGAACCCTTGGGTCGTATTTCCTTTCTTTGGCCATGGCAGGATTGATCAAACTTTGAGCAAAAAATACCATTCCAACAATAGGGAGTAATTTAAATTTTGTCTTCATATCTAATTTTTTTTATTGATAAATACTGCTCAAAACTAGTTTTAAAACATTGATTATCAATTAAATAATGCTGTACTGCTGCTTAAGTGATATGAAGTGTGAAAATTCGGGTACCAAGTGGAATGAGCAATTTTTTCCAACACCTAGAATAGCGGGACAGCCTGTATTTTGAGGTTGTTCTCTTTGCTTTGTCCCATTTTCGTACGACCTAAGATGGGTTTCGTACCATGGTTTGGAGCTTTTGTCCTTATTACGTCCGGTAGATTTGTTCTACTACTATGCTTTCGACATGTGTGGAGTGTGGCGGCATGGATATAGGACTTAAAGAGGCTTTAACCGAAAGATACCCCCTCCGTCAATGCCAATATATAGGTAACCATCGGGACCTTGCCTCACCACCCGTATTCTACGGCCGTAATCTTCCAAGATCCGTTCCTCATGGATCACCTTCCCGTCTTCCATAACCAACCGATTTAAATGGGTCTTTGCCATGGCTCCGATAAATAGGCTCCCTTGCCACTTTTTAAACTCCTCTCCGGTGTAAAATGTCATCCCGCTAGGCGCTATTGACGGAGTATAGTGGTGAACTGGCTGTTCCAAACCTTCTTTATGCGTAATTCCGTCCCCAATTGGGGTATCATCGTAATCTATTCCATGACATATTACGGGCCATCCGTAATTGATTCCCGGTCGGACGAGATTTAGTTCATCACCACCCTTTGGGCCATGTTCGTGCAACCAAAGTTCACCAGTATTGGGATGGAGCGTCAGTCCCTGTGGGTTTCTATGTCCGAAACTCCAGATCTCGGGCATGGCATTCTCCCTGCCAACAAAAGGATTGTCCTTTGGAACCCTTCCATCCTCATGAATGCGCATCACCTTTCCCAAATGATTGTTCAAGGTCTGGGCAGCATCCATTAGGTCATAC
>JANQRD010000072.1 GCA_028284725.1 Allomuricauda sp.
ATTTCTTGCTCGTTAAAGCGATTTAACTTGATTTGAAGCCTTGAATTTGTGTAAGAAATGATGTCGTTTATATGATTTACGTTGACATAAAATTTCCGACTTACCCTGAAGAAAATCTCGGGAGAGAGTTCCTCCTCCAATTGTTCGAGTGTGGTATCCAACAAATAATTTCTTCCCTCTGAGATTGCCGCATAAGTGCCCTTGTTCTCACTAAAAAAACATTCCACCTCATCGGCATTTATAATTTTTAAATGTTGCCCTACCTTGACCGTAAACCTTTTTTTGTACTCCCGTTCCAGAGGGTTCACCAACAGCTTTTTTATGTCGTTAAAATCGACCGAAATTTTTTGGCTTTCAGGCTTCAAATCCTGGTACTTTTTTACGGCACTTTCCAACTCCTCATCATCGATGGGTTTGAGCAAATAATCAATGCTGTTCAACTTGAATGCCTGGAGCGCATATTCGTCATAAGCGGTAGTGAAAATAATGGCACTTTTCACTTCGATGATATCAAAGATTTCAAAGGAAAGGCCATCCGATAATTGAATGTCCAAGAAAATCAAATCCGGATGCGGATTGTTTTGGAACCATTCAATGGATTCTTCCACGGAGTGCAACATGGTGGAAACCTCCACATCCAATTCGGCCAGTAGCCGGCTTAAACGCCTTGCGGCAGGTTTTTCGTCCTCAATTATGATCACATTCATGCTAAGCGCTTATTTCTTATCGGTATCGGGGCAGATTATCCTCGTCTTCCCGTTCCATTAGTTTTTGAATCTTTTTTGCTTCCCATTTTTCCAAATAGGGATGGCTAAACACCTTTATCCCATGTATGGCCAGAAATACACCCCAAATTAAAGGAGTTGATATGATATTCCAGTCTAGCCAGTCGATAAATTGAGTTTCAACATTACCTGTTTTATCAACAATAAAAACCAAAAACCTTCCTTTCAGTATCAACAAAATAATGTTGATCACAATGTAAACGGACAAATGCGTGTAAAACCCCTTTAGTCGTTTTACTCTCTTTTTAGCTCTTTCTAGGCTTGTTAGCGTCTCTTCCATCCTATTGATATTTATCCATTTCCTTTTTATCCTCATCGATGTACTTCTGGATTTGCCGCTCTTCCCAGTTCTTTCCAAAAATAGGATTGAAATTAAAGGTTTTGGCAGCATGGAAGGCCAACCCAATTCCCCATCCGAACAGGGTTACAAAATGTGGCCAACTCCAAAAATCATCTGTGTTTAGATATATGTTCACAAGAATAAAGAGGTTGATTACAACATATACCACCAAATGGATATAAAAACCCTTCAATTCCTCAATTTTCTTTTTGGCGCGTTTATATTTTTCTTGTTCAAATTGTTCCATGACTACCTCCATTTTTTTGTTTTTTCATCTTCATCCATAAATTGTTTGATCTTACGTTCTTCCCAGCCTTTTCCAAAAAATGGGTTAAGATTAAAGGTTCCAATAGCGTGAAAACCAAGACCGATTCCCCAGCCAAAGGCCGCCCATAAAAACCAGGGATAGCTGAAACCATTTGTTAGGTAGTTGATTACCGCCAGAACGGACATGATCATAATGTACGACCAAAGGTGGCCGTAAAACTTCTTGAGCTCATCCACCCGCTCTTTGGCCTTTATATATTTGCTTTCTTTATCTAACTTTTCCATTGTTTTTGTGTTGATTGGTTGTACTCTTAAATATAATCATTCATTAGAATTCTTTGTCCTCCATCAGTTCCTTGATTTTTCGCTCTTCCCAATTTCTTCCAAGGATAGGGTTATGGCCCGATGCGTTCATCCAGCAAGCTACAAGTCCTATTCCCCAGCCTATGGCAGGGAAAATGACCCAGGGAAAGTTGCTTGTACGGTAATTGATATAGGCCAAAATTGGAATGACTATACAATAGCTGAGCAGGCTTGAGTAAAAGGCCCTGTACCGCTCTACCTTTTCCTTAGCTCTTTGATATCTGAAGTCTTTGAGGTTTTTCATGTTGTTTTTCCTTAACTGTTTTGATTATACCCCAAAGCTCCTAAAACTCCGGGTCTTGCAGAAAAGTAGATTCGCGAACTGTTGTTTTTTTGGGATGAATTGTGAGATGAAATCGGTTTGGAAAGATAATGGATGGATGGATTACAAAATCACAGGTCTTCTTTGTCCATCAACTCCTGAATCTTGCGTTCTTCCCATTTTTTACCCCAAAGCGGATTGTACCCAAAAGCCTCCATGCCATGGGCGATTACACCGAATCCCCAACCTAAAGTAGGAAAGAGCGCCCATAAAAAGTCCGTTGTTCTAAGGTTGAGCCACCATAGAAAGGGAATCACAATACAATAGGTGATCAAATTGGAGTAGAAATCTTTTATGCCCTTTACCCGCTCTTTTGCCTTTAAATACCGTTTCTCCGCGATATAACTCTGCTGTGTTTCCACAGCTGACAATTGTTGGGTAAGCATGGGCAATTTTACACTGAATTCAGTGGCTTTCTTTTCAATAATGACCTCCCGGTCAGTTAAAATATCATACCGCTGTCGGATGTTTTGCAAACCAACGCCGCTACTCTTTTTCACAACTTGCTTCTCCTGCAAATTGTTGCTTACGGCAAGCATTCCATTCTCTTCGCTCACTCTGATATGCAAAGGTTTGGTAGCCGTCACAACGTTATGCTTTACAGCATTTTCCAATAGCAATTGCAATGAAAGCGGTACGATTTTAGCTTCGGGAATGGTGCTTTTCTCAGGAATATCGAACACAATACTATCCTCGAAGCGCATTTTTAGCAATCGTACATAGGTGCGGGCAAAATTGAGTTCTTCATCAACGGTGACAAGATCCTTGTTTTTTTGTTCCAATACGTAACGATACACTTTGGAGAGTGAAGTGGTAAACTTTTGGGCTTGATTGGGATCCTCATCGATTAAACTGGTCAACACATTGAGGCTATTGAAAAGAAAATGGGGGTCTAGCTGGTTCTTAAGGGCATCAAAACGTGCCGAAGCTGTACCCGCAATAATCTGTTGTTCTTTGAATTGTTTCTCTTTGCGATACTTGTAATAATAAACCCCATAAAAAATAAGAGTGACCACTATCGCAATGAAGAATGCCACATAATAGTTTTGAGGGCTCTCACTCGCAAAGAAAACATCCAACGGAACTTGATACACCAGTACTTTAAGCACTAGGCGGGATATGAAGATACCAACGAGAGAGGCAAAAATGTTGCCAAGTATACCGATGGTCAGGTTTCTGGGATTGTACAACTGCCGATTCCACCTGCGCATTAGGAACATAAAGAGATAGGCATTGCAGAGGTAGATGATGACCGAGAAAATCATGTTTTCCCAGAACTCCGACCAAAGCTCTTCCACGGTCGGCCTATATCCATTGGCATAATAGAAAATAAGGAACGCTATAAAAATAGCGACCCCTATTAAAAATGCCTTTAAAAGTTCTTTGAAAAAACGCTGCATTTGTTATCCTTTACAACTGGCCAATACCTGCTCGGCCCGTTCTTGTCCCCATTTTGGGTAAAATGGTGTTTCCGATTTAAAGTTAGCAAAAAGTTCCAAGGCCTTTTCCACATCCTTGCAATAAGGTGTTGTATCCTTTCCGAAGTAACGTGCAGACCCCATCTCCCACTCGGCCTTTGAGAATACCACTCTGGGATTGTCCGGAGCCAGTTCCAGGGCTTTTTGGTACAACTGTACGTTTTTGCCAGAAAGTGTCATCCCATAGGTAGCCCCATCAAATGATATCCATGCCGTATTGATCATGGCCTCCTGTACCAAAAGTTCGGGGTTGTCCGGTGAAATGGCCTTTGCCAAATCTAAAAACTCTTTTGCTTTTTCCAGTTGCTGGGATACTTTTTCGGCATCCTTTTCACCGAACGTATAAATGGTATTGATCTGCGCCACATAATAATGTGGAAGCCAATTGTCCTGCTCAGCCATGGCGATGCGCTCAAAGAGATTGGAAGCCTCAGTGATTTTTTTGTCCTTCCAAAGTTGAAAGGCCTTCTCCATTCCTTTGGTGTATCTGTCCTGTGCGCTAAGGATTCCCGTGGATACAAAAACCATAAGCAAAAAGAGTTTTTTCATGTCTGTTCGTTTTTTGATTAATGATGCCACAAAGTTGGGATACAGAATCCCCTTCCAATAGAAAGAGTGACCGAACTGTAGTTTTTAACGGATGAACTGTACAAAAAAGCCCGATGATCCAAAAAAACCACCGGGCCATCATTTATTTATGGGTAGATTATTTCAAACTGTAATCCTGATAAATGGCCTTTTCAAACGCTTCCCAATGGGCATCCGTCATTCTACCAGGAGTGAATAGGCAAATCCCTGTGGCACCATTCAGCATGGATCCTTCTATGGCCGCTCCAATTTCCTCTGGCAACAGACCGTGGTTCTCAGGGTCTCTTTCGCTGCCTTTCTTTTCAGGATTTGGACAAATAAACAACCCACTATAAACAGGAGCTCCATTTTTCGCAGCATCGACCTCTTCCTTCACCATTTCCCCAACCCAAGCCGGTCCTTCCAAATAAAAATCGTTATAATTCATTGGATAAACTGCATCCAAGTTCCATTGGCTCCATTCCTGCCGCACCAACTTCTTGGCGATTGTTGGGCCTGGAAAGACAGCTGCGTTTATTTTTTTGTTCTTGGAATGGACTTCTTCAGTCAATCTGTTCACAATGGAGGTGATGAGATCGTATCGGAATTGCTTCCATTCCTCAACTTTTGAGGGATCCTCAACTTCTTTAATGTCTATTCCTGTTTTTGCCTTGAAATCAGAAGTGCACTGGTCGCAATAGCAATAATCGTAATCGGGGTACTCTTTGTCCATGACCAATCCATATTTATCCCACAGCCCCCGTGCCAAAATCACATCGGGAAAGCGGATGTAATCCAAATGAATGCCATCCACCTCGTCGATGTCGGCTACACTGCCATACAGATCGGATAAGAAATCGTAAACCCCTTCTTTGCTTGGACACAAAAACTTATAATACGGAACGTAGGCAGGCTTTTCAAAAGCAGACTCACCATTACCGTTTACGGCATACCATTCCTTCTTCAATTTTGGATTTTCAGCCTGTACCATCGTAGGAATCCAAGTGTGGAATTCCATTCCGGTAGCTTTCACCAACTTCCCTACCCTTTCGTATGTTTTAGGGTCGTGTCCTCCATTGTACATCAGTCCGTCCACACCTTTTTCCTTCAAATCCAAAAATTGGATTGCCAGATCCTCATCCGTGGCCTCGCCAGGGCCACTTACCCATGCGTAAACGGGAATCTTATTTTTTTCTGTGCATGCTCCAAGCACAAAAACTAAGGCTAGCAGCATCAGGAATTTGGATAATATCTTCATTGTTTTTGGTTGTTTCGAGGTTGAATTTAGGGAATCCCTCCGAGTGCACATCCATCTCTTAGCTAAACAACATCAATGGCCATACGAACGTCAAGCAAGATAATCCTCAGATGATGCATATTCTTAAAAATCCGTTAAAAAGAACCCTCCTCTCCAAAACAATGCAACCCTCCATTTTTTCCGATGTCATTTAAATCGAACAATCAAAAAACGATTTATACCTAATCTCTAAATCAAAAAACATGAAGAAAAGAACGAAAAGGTCAAGACCAATACAATGGCTATTGGGATTGGGCCTTTTACTGAGTGCCTCCTTGATACAGGCGCAAAACAATTTTACCATCAGCGGAACGGTAACCGAAAAAAGCAATGGGGAAACTTTATTTGGCACCTCCATTTTTTTGAAAGGAACAACCATCGGGGCCATCACCAATGAGTATGGATTTTATTCGATCAGTGCGCCTGAAGGCTCCTATACGTTGGTGTTTTCCCATATGGGTTACCGAGACATCCCCATGGAGGTAACCTTGGATAGAAACCAGAAAATCGATGTGGAAATCGAAGAGTTCTCCACACAATTGGATGAGGTTGAAGTGACTGCCGAGGAACCCGAGCGGGCTATTTTGCGAAAACCTGAAATGAGCATTTCCAAACTCAATATTAAAACGGTAAAACAAATGCCCGTTGTACTTGGTGAGGTCGATGTTATTAAATCATTGCAGATCTTACCGGGAATTACGAATAATGGAGAAGGCTCAAGTGGGTTCCACGTTCGAGGGGGTGCGGTGGATCAAAACTTGGTACTGTTGGACGAGGCCATCATCTACAATACTTCCCATTTGCTTGGTTTTTTCTCGGTTTTCAACGCCGATGCCGTAAAAGATCTAAAATTGTACAAGGGCGGTATTCCTGCGAGGTTTGGTGGCAGGGTATCATCGGTATTGGATGTCCGGCAAAAAGATGGTAACAGCAAGAATTTTGCGCTTACCGGTGGCATTGGTGCTATCTCGAGTCGATTGGCGGCTGAGGGACCTGTTTTTAATGACCGAGGTTCCTTTTTGATTGCTGGTCGGGGTTCTTACGCGCACTTGTTCCTAAAATTGGCCGGTGAAAAAAACAGTGCCAGTTTTTACGACCTCAACCTAAAAACCAATTACAACTTGAACGACAACAACAAGCTATACCTCTCAGGGTATTTTGGCCGGGATGTCTTCAATTTTGATGGTTCGTTCAGCAGTAGCTATGGCAATGCGTCGGGGAACCTCAGATGGAACCACATTTTTAATGATCGTTTGTTCTCCAATTTATCCCTGATTTACAGCAAGTACGATTATGAATTGGAAATTGTTGACTTTGAATTCGATTGGGTTTCCTCCATCAAAAACTACAACGCCAAATACGATTTGAAATACTATTTCAATGATGCGTTCAAATTGGATTTTGGTGTCAGCACCATCAAATATGAATTTGATCCTGGGCAAATAAAGCCAAAAGGCCCTGATTCTGCCATCAATGAACTTCAATTGGACAAGAAAAGGGCGTTGGAAAGTGCTGCTTATATTAATGCAGAACACAAATTGACCGATAGGTTAACCGCCCAATACGGTGTCCGGTTCAGTCACTTTAACCGCATGGGCGGACAGCCGCTCAACGAATATGCGAATGATCAACCCTTAGTCTACAACAATACACTTCGCATTTATGAACGGCAAGATCCAATTGGGGAAACCGTCTTTGAACGAAGTGAGAGCATTAAAAACTTCAGTAATCTGGAACCCCGTTTGTCACTGGCGTATCAACTCAACGATTATTCATCAGTCAAACTTGGATACTCAAGAGCGGCGCAGTATATCC
>JANQRD010000076.1 GCA_028284725.1 Allomuricauda sp.
CGCGCGCATCGATTATGCCGACCCAAATAGGAAACCCATACCCAAACCGGATACCCGGCAAATGCAAATAGCACTTGGCCCGGTTGGAGTTTTTGGCGCAAGTAATTTTCCTTTGGCTTTTTCTGTGGCAGGAGGAGATACAGCATCCGCTTTGGCAGCCGGCTGTACAACGGTTGTCAAGGCACATCCATCACATCCTGGAACTTCGGAAATGGTTGGTATGGCCATTCAAAGGGCAGCTAAACAAACCGGGATGCCCAACGGCGTATTTTCACTGGTGCAAGGAGCTTCCCATGAGGTAGGATTGGCTATTGTTCGAAATTCCAACATAAAAGCTATTGGTTTCACCGGATCGTTTAGGGGAGGGAAGGCCTTGTTTGACGAAGCTGCCAAACGTCGAGAACCTATTCCCGTTTATGCAGAAATGGGAAGTACCAATCCTGTTTTTATACTTCCAGGTGCACTAGAAGAATACCACCAGGCTTTGGCCGAAGGACTTTCAAATTCCGTACGATTGGGTGTAGGACAATTTTGTACCAATCCTGGAATCACAGTGCTGCCCCAAATGGAGGAAAATCATCTTTTCATGCAGGGTTTAAGGCATTACATTTCTGAATCTGAATCGGGAACCATGTTGTCCAATGCCATTCAAAATAATTATGAGGCAGGTCTTCAAAAGTTAACCGGGAAAAAACAGGTTTCATCCATTACAAAAGGAAAGCAAGTCGAGGGTAATGCACAAGGGACGCCACAACTACTTTCCGTTACTGCAATAGATTTTTTGGCGGATAAAGAGCTTGAAGAAGAAGTGTTTGGTCCATCAACACTATTGGTTCATACCCAAGATAAAAAGGAGATGATGACTATCGCCAAAAATTTGGATGGCCATTTAACCGCTACCGTTCACGGAACAGAAGCAGACCTATTGGAATACATGGACCTTCTGAAAATTCTGGAGTGCAAGGTGGGCCGATTATTGATTAATGGGTTTCCCACAGGGGTCGAAGTGTGCCATAGCATGGTGCACGGAGGACCTTTTCCGGCTACCACGGATTCTAGGATGACCTCTGTGGGAACTGCTGCCATTACAAGATTTACAAGACCGATCTGTTATCAGAACTTCCCGGAGTTTTTGCTTCCGGATGAACTGAAAAAGGGAAATCCGCTTAACATTCTACGCGTGGAGAATGGTAACTACGTGCTCCCCAAGTCCGTTTAGAGTTCCCATCGGATACCAATTCCGGCATATTGATTGGTATACCCACGGAAGGAACGTGCGTCAATATCTGTATAATTTGTGGTTCGAACCCTGCTGTATGCCTCCGCGATCAATGAGAACCCGCCATTCCCCAAGCGGTGTTCCATGTTCAATGCGACATCCACATATTGGTATTTGATTTTTTCGCCAGTAGGCCCATTGTTGTCCCGTGCCTCGAGTGTGGTGTAATCCCTGACCAAATATTTGAAAGATGAATTGATCCTGGTTTTATCATTGTCGAACTTTATCCGTAACGAAGGACCTGTTTGGGTAAATCCTGAACGTTCATCCCTGATGTCAATTCGGGAGTAATAGGTATAGCTAGGTTCGAGTTCCAGTGTTTTTGAAAGGGGAAGTTCGTAAAAGGCTGTAGCCTTAATGTAGCTCCAATCCCTTTCCCCATCTGGGATAACATCCGATGCGTTAAA
The DNA here is from genome assembly GCA_028284725.1 of Allomuricauda sp. Lineage (GTDB taxonomy): Bacteria > Bacteroidota > Bacteroidia > Flavobacteriales > Flavobacteriaceae > Flagellimonas. The sequence continues at coordinate 1,687 of JANQRD010000076.1, forward strand.
GGTATCGTACAAGCGTTTCTTTACGTAACCGTTTAATCCATAAGCGTGTTTTAACCGGTTAACTTTGAACTTTTGTTTGGTGCCCACTTGAACTCCATATTCATTGAACTGAAGGTCCCGAATCCCAAAAGCGTCAAAATCCTTGAAATTGTAGAAACCCAGAATAGTGGTTTTGTTGTTCTGAACGGGCTCAAATTCTACTCCGGCCTTAGCGCCATAGTTAGTATATCCCAGGGGATTTACCAAAACGTCCTGTGCACCGTCCAATCCTTCCCGGTTCATTCTTCGGAAGGAAATTTGTGCCAAAAGGGCTGTATTGTCATTAAGTTCATAATCGTATTTGGCACTGGCATTCAAACTCCAATAACTGTCATCGAAATTGTCGTAGAACAACCGTGCGCTTGGATCAACGGAAAATCGAAGTCTATTGCCCCGCCACTTCGTGGCGTAGTCATAGGATGCAAAAATGTCCTTATATGAACTGCTTGCAATCAAATCATCCCGGGTGAATAAGATAGTGTCCTGTCTTACTTCGGTCGGACTTTTAAAATAGTTGTATTCATAACCGGCATAGGTGCCCACCTTAAAGCGTTGCTTGTTTTCTTGTGACATAAGCAAAGCGGATACCAATAAGGCTGCTAATAAACTCGTTCTTGCTTTCATGATACTATTTTTGAGCATTGGTTTTTATGTTACGGTAATGGAACAGGCTTCCATGGGATTACCCCACCCCCTTAGTTGGATAAACTGAAAAGATTAGGCTGTTTTGCATCTTTCGTTGATGGCTTTTTCCAATCCACATTTGTTGACAAGTTGAATCCCCAGCCCTGGACGTACATTGATTTCCATGATTTGCGGGCCTTTGGTGGCATCGATGACCAAATCAATACCCAGATAATCCAGGGGGAATACTTTTGCTGTTTTGATGGAAAGATTGATCATTTCATCCCAGTAGGGAATAGGTTTTCCGTTCACTTTGTTCGGATTGTCCGGGTGATGCTCCATATACCGTGCTCCATCGTAGACCTCGGTGAGAAGTCCCTTTTCCATGTTTACCCCAATGCCCACACCCTTTTGGTGCAGATTAGCCTTTCCGTCAGATTTTGAGGTAGGCATCCGAAGCATTCCCATAATCGGTTCGCCCTTTAGGGTGATTATCCGGAAATCGGGCACACCTTCACCATAAATTTCTGCGAAGAATGGATGGGGCACGATACATTCCTCAATTAGGCAACTGTCGGATGAGTTCATTGAAAAGAGCCCTGATACAATACTGGTAATGTGCTGGAAAATTTGTGATTGGGAAATCACCTTTCCACCGCTGACCCAAGCTCCATCAGTATTTTTTTTAAGGATTTTTATTCCACCACCCCCGCAACCGTTGGCCGGTTTGATGGCCAAAGCTTTTTTGTTGGCACAGAGGGACCATTTATTCCGTATTTCGCTTACCCTTTGGATGACAGTATAGGTCTCTGCACATGCGATGCCATTTTCGTGCAGTATTTTCTTTGTTTTCACTTTATCATCTGCTAGGGTAAAATGTTGACGTTGGTTGTTGGGATAAATGAGCTCAATATTTCTACGGTTTAAGCCCATCACTCCTCCAGGGTTCTTTATTTTGAAAAAAGTGCTGAACATCTTACGCCGTTTTAAGGTTAAGAATGGGTCTGAATCGCAATATTTCCGTCCAGCGCAACCCAATGTATTTTCCGAGCAACATGGCTAGTGCGATTACAAGTAGTAAAATCTCTGGGAAAAGAATCAGAATAGAGGACAACCATTGGCTGGACAACATCACATAGCAAAAACTTACTGCAATCAGCGTTTGGAAAAGTGTGGCGGTCGCCTTTTGAAACCCATCCTCAATGATCAAATTGGAAAATCGTTCCGCTGAAATCGTCAATATGATTGTAGGAAAAAAGGTCAATGCTGTTAACCATGTTATTCCAAATGAAGCTCCTAAATAAGATCCGATAGCCATAATCAGGACCATCAAAGTCAATGAAATGACCAATTTTGGAGTATGCAACAGTCCTAGATTGTTGAAAGGTCTTGAGATGACACCAATAAAGAGGATTAAAAAAACAAAAAGTAGGATTCCCGTGAAAAAACCTGTTTCCAACAGTGCGAATGCAATCAACACGGGTAGAAAGACTCCAAAAGTCCTAAGCCCTACCACATTCCGAAGAAAGGCGACCAAAAGTCCACCAATGGGCAACATTAACAATAACAACAAGTTTTCCATGGAGATTACCTTTTTTTCCACCAAACCCCAAAGGGAGATTACGGATATCTGGCTGACCTC
>JANQRD010000081.1 GCA_028284725.1 Allomuricauda sp.
CCTTCCAATGGGCTCTTTACGTAATCGCATTTCACGCCATTGGGCAATCCAGCCCGGTAATCTCCCCAAAGCGAACATTACGGTGAACATTTCCGTAGGAATTCCAAGAGCCCTGTATATGATTCCAGAATAGAAATCTACATTGGGATACAATTTTCTTTTTACGAAGTAGTCGTCTTCCAAAGCCTCTCTTTCAAGTCCCTTTGCAATATCCAAAATGGGGTCTTCAATCCCTAAATTCCCTAAGACCTCATCTGCCGCTTTTTTAATGATTTTCGCCCTTGGGTCGAAGTTTTTATAGACGCGGTGCCCAAAGCCCATCAGTCGGAAAGGATCCTCCTTATCCTTGGCCTTGGCCATATATTTTTTGGTATCCCCGCCGTCTTCCTGAATGGCCTCCAGCATTTCCAAAACAGCTTGATTGGCACCTCCGTGCAGTGGCCCCCAAAGTGCTGAAATTCCTGCGGAAAGTGATGCAAAGAGTCCAGCATGCGAAGAGCCTACAATCCGTACAGTGGATGTGGAGCAGTTCTGCTCGTGATCCGCATGCAGAATCAAAAGCTTATCCAAGGCATCAATTGCAATTTTGTCCTTTTTGTACTCTTGATGTGGCTTTTTGAACATCATTTTATGGAAATTCTCCACATAACCCAAGCTATCGTCGCCATAATCCAATGGTAGTCCTTTTTTCTTGCGCTGTGTCCATGCCACCAACACGGGAAACTTAGCCAAAATGCGCACAATGGAATAATACATGGCCTTTTCGGAGGAAACATCAACAGAAACCGGATTGAATGCAACCAACGCACTGGTCAACGAGGACAAAACACCCATAGGGTGGGCCGATTTTGGAAACGCATCCAAAATCTTCTTCATCTCCTCGTCCACCTGGGATTCTTCCTTAATATCGTTGTGAAATGTCTGAAGCTGTTCCTTATTGGGCAGTTCCCCGAAAATAAGCAAATAGGCCACTTCCAAAAAATCGGCTTTTTCAGCCAAATCCTCAATGGAATAACCCCGATAACGCAAAATTCCCTTCTCCCCGTCCAAAAAAGTAATTGCACTCTCGCATGAGCCGGTATTTTTATATCCTGGATCTATAGTCACCATCCCACTGGATGAGCGGAGCGTTTTTATATCAATCGCCAGTTCATCCTCAGTACCTTTGATTACAGGAAATTCATACTTATTACCACCATATTCGAGAATAGCTTTGTCAGACATACTATGTTTTAAAAGATTAAAAATTTCAGAAGGGTAAAATTACGAAAAAGCCTAACCATTAACAATTTCTGCCACCTCTTTTAAACAGTAACAAAACCCAAATAATTGTTAAGTTCTGAACACTATTTTGAGCTATTGAACCCATACAGATATTTATAGTAATTGTCCACCGATTTTTTCCAGGTGAAGCGCTTTTTCCTTGCTGCGGATTGGATCTTTTCCCAAGTTGGTTTGTCATTTTGATATACGTCCAGGGCGATATCAAAAGCTTCGAGCATGTTTTTTATTTTTTCGTCATAGGTAGCCCCATCAAAACTGAAGCCTGTTTTCATGTGCGATACGGTGTCCTTGAGTCCACCCGTATGATGCACCAAACAGGGATTGCCGTTCCGCATGGCCAACATCTGACTTATACCGCATGGTTCGAACAGACTGGGCATAAAGTACAAGTCAGATTCCAGATAAATGGAATCAATCAGTTTTTCGGACTGACCGTTGGTAAAAACGAAATTTTTATGCTTATAGCTCAGTTCCCTGAACAGCTCCTCGTACTCTGGTGCCCCAGTGCCCAAAAGCATGAAAATTCCGTCTACTTTTTTAAGCCTTTCAAGAATTTCCACAAATGCCTCCGGCGAGCGCATAAAGAAGTAGAATTTTTGCTCGGTGAGTCGTGCTACGCTCGATGCAATGAACTTGGGGCGGTTGTCCACAAACTCCATGATTTTCTCTCCAGTGTGCGCCAGAAAATCAGCCTTGTACTTTTTGGATTCTTCTTGCAACCATTTAAAAAGGGCCTTTACTGTGTTTCTGTAGATAAATCCCTTTTCTTCCTTGTTGATATTTTTGTAATTACATCCATTCAAAATTCCGAAAAGCCGTCCCTCCTCATCAGCCTTGAGCAAATCTTTTTCCAAACCTTCTCCGCCAATAAACTCAGGCGGGGAGCTCGGTAGCAACACATCTTCTTTGTAAGAAGGGGAAACCGTATGGACAGCATCGGCAAAGCGGATACCAACGGCCATAAGGTTAATACAGTCCTGATAGCGGTAATCCATTAGGGATTTGTAATCGAAGGAAACATTTGGAAACCAGTTTCTGACCGAAGAATAATTGTCATCAAAGGGGCGAATCCCCTGAATCGCCAAATTATGGATGCTATATACTATTCGGATATCCTTCAGGTTTTTATAAGCCGTGTGATATTCCCTTAAAAAGAGCACCAAACTTGAATGCCAATCATGCAAATGGATGACATCCAAAGTGCCGAAAGCACCCTTTTTGATGGCTTCAGCCACTGCTGTGCAAAAAATGATGTACTTAACGGCATCCGTAAAAAATGGTTCTTCGGGATCGTTATGGTAGATGTGGGCAATGTCCCCCGGTTCAATCTCAGGATGATGGAGCACGTAGTGCACAATATTGGGATATTCCTTTTTGGGCTTTACTTCGTAAAGTTCAGCAGTATAAGGTAATCCCCGTAAGTTGAAATTCAAGTTTGTTTTTAGCAAACCTTCCTGATGAAGTCTGCTATATGCGGGTACAATGACATGGACCTTATCGCCACGTTCGGAAATCTGACGGGGCACATCACGTACCACATCACCCATGCCCCCAGCTTTACAGTTGGCCAGGGCATCGTTTTCGGCTGCAACAAAAAGAAAATTATTCATTAGGTAAGTTTTGTTAGGTGGGTTTGGTTGATTCCTTTAAGTTAACCAAAGTTCATCGCCAAGACAAAAAAAAGCCTTTCCCACATGAGAAAGGCATTTGTAATGCTATTAAAACATTATCAATTACTGTACTTTGAACGCTTTCTCTTGAGGGTAGTAGGCCGTTGCCCCCAATTCCTCCTCAATGCGTAACAATTGATTGTATTTGGCCATACGGTCACTTCGGGAAGCGGAACCTGTTTTAATCTGTCCAGTATTCAACGCAACTGCCAAATCGGCTATGGTGTTGTCTTCGGTTTCCCCAGAGCGGTGCGACATTACGGACGTGTAGCCTGCATTTTTAGCCATGTTCACCGCCGCTATGGTTTCAGAAAGGGTTCCAATTTGGTTCACCTTGATCAAAATGGAATTGGCGATACCGTTTTCAATTCCTCTGGACAGTCGTTCCACATTGGTCACGAACAAATCATCACCTACCAACTGCACCTTGTCACCAACTTTGTCAGTCAACATCTTCCAGCCGTCCCAATCGTTCTCATCCATTCCATCTTCAATGGAAATGATTGGATACTTCTCGCAAAGATCGGCCAAGTATTGTGCCTGCTCCTCAGATGTTCGTACCACACCTTTATCACCCTCAAATTTGGTATAGTCATATTTTCCGTCCACATAAAACTCTGCAGAGGCACAATCCAACGCGATCATCACTTCATCACCCAGTTTGTATCCAGCCTTATCAACCGCTTTGGCTATGGTGTCCAACGCATCTTCGGTACCACCCTCCAAAGTCGGTGCAAATCCACCTTCATCACCCACAGCTGTGCTCAAACCGCGGTCGTGCAATACTTTTTTAAGGTTGTGAAAGATTTCAGTCCCCATTTGCATGGAATGGCTAAAGTCTTTCGCCTTCACTGGCATAATCATAAACTCCTGAAACGCAATGGGTGCATCGGAATGCGACCCTCCATTGATGATGTTCATCATAGGTACAGGAAGGGTATTGGCGCTTACACCACCCACGTATCGGTACAATGGCATATCCAACTCATTGGCCGCGGCCTTGGCCACCGCAAGGGATACGCCCAAAATGGCATTGGCGCCCAATTTTGACTTGTTCGGCGTTCCGTCCAAAGCCATCATGGTATCATCGATATAATTTTGCTCAAAAACGGAAGTTCCAACCAATTCCTCAGCAATGATAGTGTTTACATTGTTCACGGCCTTACCGACACCTTTTCCCATAAAGGAATCTCCGCCATCGCGCAATTCAACCGCTTCATGCTCTCCAGTAGAAGCCCCGGAAGGTACCGCAGCTCTTCCCAATATCCCATTTTCGGTAACTACGTCCACCTCCACGGTAGGGTTACCCCTTGAGTCCAATATTTGTCTTGCATGAATGTTGATGATAATGCTCATTTGGTTCTGTTTATTGTTGAAATTAATTCGGCTAAGATACAAAAGCAGAGCTTTTTTGTTCCATGATAATCCTCATAAAACACTGAATCATAACCAAAAAATAAACTACAACGTTTTAGCTGCGACTTGTTTTAATCGCTTCGAAAAATTCATCGAACAAATAGTCCGCATCGTGAGGTCCCGGACTTGCTTCAGGGTGATACTGGACGGAAAAAACATCTTTATTCTTCATTTTGATTCCTGCCACCGTATCGTCGTTCAAATGTAGGTGGGTAATCTCCAGATCGGAGTTGGCCTCGGTCTCTTCCCGATTTATGGCAAATCCGTGATTCTGTGAAGTAATTTCCCCTTTACCGGTCACCAAATTGAGAATGGGATGGTTAATGCCACGATGTCCGTTATGCATTTTATAGGTCGATACCCCGTTTGCCAAAGCCAA
>JANQRD010000086.1 GCA_028284725.1 Allomuricauda sp.
CCTTCCAAGCTGGGCTGAGTTGGATTACGGTCTTGCGAAAACGCGAAAACTTTCGGAAGGCCTTCGATGATTTTGACTACGAAAAGATTGCACAATACGATCAGAAAAAAATTGATGCCCTATTGCAAGACGCAGGAATAATTCGGAACAAATTGAAGGTACACGCGACCGTATCAAATGCTCAGGCTTTTATGGATATCCAAAAGGAATTTGGAAGTTTTAGTTCATACATATGGGGGTTTGTGGATGACAAGCCCATCAAGAACAAACTGAAAAACTACAGGGATGCGCCGGCCAAGACCCCACTTTCGGACACCATCAGCAAGGACTTAAAAAAGCGAGGGTTTAAATTTGTGGGAAGCACAGTGATCTATGCCCACATGCAGGCTACAGGTATGGTAAACGACCACGAAATAAGCTGTTTTCGGTATGACGAAGTCTAAATTCCTTACCATTTGGTTTTTTGCGTTGGCGCCCTGTATCATTTTCGCGCAAAACAAATACGAACAGGAATCAAGAATAGAAAAATCATCTTTTCCAATCAAGGCTTTGGAGTTGGTTTCTCCTTATTTGAAAGAAGGCAAACGAATAAGGTTTTACCATGAAGTGGACAGCACCAAAAAAAGTTACGAAGTAAAGTTTAAAAAAGACCGGCTGCGGTACAGTATAGAATTTGACCAAGAGGGTTACCTGGAAGATGTGGAGTTCCTTATAAAGGAAGTGGATGTTCCCGAGGAAAGTTGGATCCAAATTGAAAACTATCTCAAGGACAACTTTCAAAAATTCCGAATAAAAAAAATTCAACAACAGTATCCCGTTGGTGAAAACAGCCCGGAAACAACACTTAAACAAGCATTTCAAAATCTGATTTTGGAGTACATCAATTATGAATTGATTTTTACTTCAAAAAGCAAAGAGGGATACCGAACCTACGAAGCCCTTTTTTCTTCAGCGGGAAAGCTTTTAAAACTGCGCGAATCACTTCCCGTTTCCTATGACCACATCCTTTACTAAGTACATTCTCCCATTTGTTTTTTGCTTATGGGTGTTCGCCCTGAGCGGTCAGGAAAATGTAACCGTGTATGGGCAACCACAATTTGCAATCAACTATTCGGTTTCTCAATCGTATTCACATAATTTTTCGCTGACGCATCGAAATTTCTTTGTGAATCGAGGAGATTTTGAGTTCCGGGGTAGACAGTTGGACTTGGCACATTTTTCAAAATTCAGCTTACGTGAAAATCAGAGTTTGGCTCTTGGAATCCAATATCGATTTCGTGATATTTTTGAGGACAATCCCGATGAGCTCCGTTTAACCCAACAGTTCAACTTTACGTACAGACCCTTGACCATACGATACGGCCATCGATTCAGAACCGAGCAACGCATCATAGCATCAAGTACCATCCATCGGTTCCGTTATCGTTTTGCGTTGGATTTTCCATTGAAAGGTGAAAAATTGGACATTGGCGAACCCTATTTTGTCGGTAGCCTTGAAAGCTTGCTGAGTCTGACCAGGGGAAGTTCCTCGGAATATGACTTCCGAGCAAATGGACAGTTCGGGTGGCAATTGAAGAAAGGGGTAAAATTACAATTGGGGGTGGAATATCGCTTGGAAGACTACTCCTCGGTTGCACCGCAACATGTGTTTTTTCTGCTGACAAGTGCCCAGTTAGCCTTGTAAAATTTCTAAAAACTTTTCGCGCGATATCTCCTCTGCTCCCATGCTTTCCAGATGATCTGTATGTACCTGGCAATCGATCAGTTGGTAGTTTTTTGTCTCAAGTTCCCGCACCATTTTTATAAACGCAAACTTTGAGGCGTTGGCACTATTACTGAACATACTTTCCCCGCAAAATACATGGCCCAAATCCACGCCATACAGTCCGCCCACTAATTTTCCATCTTCCCAAACTTCAAAAGACTTAGCAAAACCTTTGTGATATAAATCTAAATACGCGGATTTCATATTAGGGGTGATCCAGGTTCCTTCCTGACCCTTGCGTTCTGCATTTGCGCAATGTTCCATCACTTCAGCAAAGCAGGTATTTTGGGTTAATGTAAATTGCCCATTGCGCATCACTTTGCGCATACTCTTTGATATTTTAAGCTTTTTGGGGAAAAGTACCATTCGTGGATCTGGACTCCACCAAAGTATGAGTGCATCTTCATTGAACCAGGGAAAAATTCCGTTTTTGTAGGCCAACAGGAGTCGTTCTGGGGAAAGATCGCCCCCTACAGCGAGCAATCCATCCTCGTTCGCTGCTTCCGCAGGAGGGAACTCCAATTGGTCTCCCAAAAAGAATAGGGGAAACTTTTTTGACTCTTTTTCCAAGGTGCGCTTTTTTATTAAAGTTACGTAAAATCTCACTAAAAAATAAGCAGCCCTACGATGTAAATAAGGCTTCCCACCAACATGAAAATCAAAGTATAGGGCAGAATTTCCTTTGCTTTCAATTTCGTGATTCCCAAAAGGGGAAGGGCCCAAAAAGGTTGCAACATATTGGTCACCTGGTCCCCGTATGCGAGTGCCATGATTGCCTTCGGCAAAGGAATGCCCAATTGTAAGGCAGATTCCAATACCAATGGTCCTTGAACAGCCCACTGACCTCCCCCGCTAGGCACAAAAATATTCACAAGCCCAGCGCTTAAAAACGTAAAAATGGGCAGGGTGGTCGCTGTGCTGATGGAGACAAAGAAATCCGAGACGGTATTGATCATACCGCTATTTGCCATAATGCCCATAATACCAAAATAGAGCGGAAACTGAATCAAGATTCCCGCGGTATCGCCAATGGCCTCTTCAACTGCCACCAAAAAACTTTTGAAACTCCCATGTAGCACGATGGCCAATCCCAACATAAAAAAATTGAGCATGTTCGGGGTGATATTCAAGGTTCTTAAGGCCGGTAAATATTGAAATAGAAATGTTGCCAAAATCAGCGCTCCAAACACTGTAGCGGCAATTCTGGAATAATCCAGTTTTTCTGCCCCTTCGAGATTTTCCTTGTCAATAATTTTAAATCGATATTCCTTTAATTCGAGGGTACTTGAATCAGTCTTTTTCCCCAAATAATACACCAACAGGCCTATAACTGCAGCAACCACAAGGAATAAAAGAATGTTCCAGTAACTAAATACAGTCAACGAAGTAGAAATGGTATCGGGCAATTGGGCCAAAGTGGTTTCATTTGAGATTCCAGCCATCAGCTCTTTGATATGCCCCGCTTCCGAGACCTTGATGGGAGCCGATCCACTAATACCCCCATGCCAAACCATAAGCCCAACATAGCCTGAAGCCCCTATCAAAGGATAGTTTATCGGGATCTGTCTTGCTTGGGCATATTCTCCCACTTTTCTAGCCAAAATGGCTCCAAAAATCAGCCCCAGACCCCAATTAAAAAATGAAACGAGCATAGTGGACAAGGCCACAAGCACCGCTGCGTTTGAAGTGTTTTTGACAAATCCGGTAATTCCAAGAATCAATCGCTCCATGGGCTTGCTCAGTACCAGCACATGTCCCAACACCAAAATGAGCATCATTTGATACGCAAATACCAAAAGCCCATTGTTCCAAACTCCGTTTTCCCAATATTTGAGAATGGCAACAATCTGATTCCCATCAGAGGTATTCTCTGTAAAAATCAGGGCCAATATAATGGTGACGACGGTCAGGAGTACTGCAATCGTGAACGGGGAAGGCAAATACCTCCGGAAAGCACGCTCTATAACCCCGGTCAGGCCCAAAATGTATTAAAATGGGAGGTCGTCGTGATCTTCTTCGTTAAGATCGTCGGCTGGTTCAAAGGCTTCCATGGGGGGTACTGGGGGTGCCTCTCCATTTTCCGCGGCGGTTTCCAGATTCTCGATGCGCCAACCTTGGATGGAATTGAAATATTTGGTTTCTCCCTGAGGGTTCACCCACTCCCGGCCTCGAAGGTTGATACTAACTCGCACCATTTGGCCAACGGAGTAATTATCCAATAAATCGCATTTATCTTGAATGAATTCCACCAAAATATGCTGTGGATATTGTTCTTCGGTGGTGACTACAAGTTCCCGCTTTCTAAAACCGTTGTTGCCGTAGGTTTTGGTTTCATCGATCATTTTAATTCTTCCCTGAACTTCCATAGATACTACTTTTTAATAAGCACCAAAAGTACGTAAAATGGACTCCAATAAAAACCTTATCTCTCAACGAACTATCAACATATTTTTCATTTTCCGCTATCTTTAATCAGAATTCCACCGAAAAATGAACTTCAACCCCAAAAAGAAGGCCTCGAACATCACCCTACTGATTTCTGCTTTTGTTATCGTAAGCCTTATTCTTTGGAATACAAACAGCTTTTTTAAGAAGTTTAAGGAGGAAGAGCGCCTAAAAATGGAGATTTGGGCCACGGCACAGTTGGAGCTCATTCAATCCTCCGTAGATCAAGAATTGGGGAATTTGACCTTGAAAGTAATGGGTAACAATACCTCCACCCCTATGATCCTGGTGAATGAGGAAGGATCTATAAAAACGCATAATATTCTACCCGAGAACGCTGCGGACAGTGCCTACATCCAAAGAAAAATTCGGCAGTTCGCAAGTGAGAACGACCCCATTCATATCATTCAGGAAGGGGAGCTGTTGGAAACTTTGTATTACGGTAACTCGGAGGTGCTGAACAAATTGAAATATTACCCCCTTGCCCTACTGCTTATCATTTTCCTTTTCGCTGCGGTCATCTTCTTTTTCTTCAAGATCAACAAGGCTTCGGAGCAAAACAAGCTTTGGGCAGGAATGGCCAAGGAAACGGCACATCAAATTGGCACTCCTTTGACGTCCTTGCTGGGCTGGAACGAACTCTTAAAATCAGAGAACATCAATTCAGATATCACCAAGGAGATTGAAAAGGACATCACGCGACTGCAGACGATAACGGAACGCTTTTCCAAAATTGGTTCAGTTCCAAATCTGGAAGTGCACGATATTGTCACAGAAACCGAAAAAGCCTATCAGTATCTAAAGCGAAGAAGTTCCAAACTCGTTCATTTTGCCTTTAGTTCGGATATTGACGAGTTACCGGTACTTTTAAATCCCCCTCTATATAACTGGAGCATTGAAAACTTGGTGAAGAACGGCATCGATGCCATGAAGGGGAGGGGAAGCATTACCATCCAAATTGAAAAAAAAGGTCAAAATGTAAATATTTTGGTGTCCGATACAGGACACGGAATCTCAAAAAGCGACTTTCAGAACATTTTTAACCCCGGTGTCACTTCCAAAAAAAGAGGCTGGGGATTGGGACTGTCCTTGGTAAAAAGGATTGTGGAAGAATATCATAAAGGAAAAATTAAAGTACTTTCGTCAAGTAAAGAAGGAACAATCATGCAAATTTCCCTACGCGCAAATGTTTAACCTATGGCATCTGAAAAAAGGATAGCAATTAAAGAAGCTGAGATAACCAACAACTGCCCCGAGTGTTTCAATCAAGAGCTAAAGCTTACTTTTTACCAGAAACACACCTTCAACCCATTTTTTCATCGGACCACTGATGAGGTGACCCATGAGATAAAATGTAAGAAGTGTTATTCCATTATTTATCCGGTAAACTGGACCCCGGACATCGAAAAAGTTTTTGATTACTATAACAAACTGGTAAGCCCGGATCGGTCTTCAGTTCGGTTTACCACGCTCTTTTTTATAGTGCTTGTGGTGGTCTTATGTGCCGTTGCGGCATTGGTCTATTTTTATTTGGAAGGTCTTATTTAAACTGCTCCCGGATTTTTTCGGCAGTTTTTTCGAATTCCTCGGCCTCCATGGTTTCCTTGTACTGGAATGTGGCATTTTTCATGCTGTGCAAGGGAATCAAATGGACGTGCACATGTGGAACTTCCAGCCCAATTACGGTAAGCCCCACCCGTTCGCATGGAATGGCTGCCTCGATGGCCTTTCCCACCTTTCGGGAGAATGTCATTAAGCTTAGGTATGATGCTTCATCCAAATCCAACAGCTTGTCCACTTCTTTTTTAGGGACACATAACGTATGGCCTTTTGCATTTGGGTTGATGTCCAGAAAAGCAAAATTATGCTCATCCTCTGCTATTTTGTAGCATGGAATCTCTCCCTTGATGATCTTTGTGAAAATGCTAGGCATGTGGGTCTGGTTTTGATACAAAAAATCCCGTCGAGGAACGGGATTAAATATAGCGATTTTCGAAATTGCTAGTCACGCGTAATTTCCAAAATATCAAACTTTAACGTTCCGTTTGGCACTTCAATTTCGGCTACTTCACCAACTGATTTGCCCAACAATCCTTTACCAATGGGAGAGGTCACGGAAATCTTACCGGCTTTTAGGTCTGCCTCACTTTCGGCAACCAGAGTGTATTTCATCTCCATACCGTTATTTTGATTCTTCAATTTCACCGTGGACAACACCAATACTTTGGAGGTATCCAATTGCGATTCGTCTATCAATCTTGCATTGGCCACGGTCTCTTCCAATTTGGAAATTTTCATCTCCAAAAGTCCTTGCGCCTCTTTGGCCGCATCATATTCCGCATTTTCTGAAAGATCTCCTTTGTCCCTGGCCTCTGCAATGGCCTGTGAAGCCTTTGGTCGTTCTACATCCCTTAGGTGGTTCAACTCTTCCTTTAACTTCTTTAATCCTTCCGCTGTATAGTAAGATACGTTGCTCATATCGTCATTTTTAATGCAATAGAGCATTGGAGAAAATCAGTTATTTTCCCAATGTTCTTTGCTACTACAAATACAAAAAATCCTCAAAGGCCACTATGACTAACATAGTTTTTTTGCGAGGATTTAACGCAAATATAGGCATTTTTTGTTCAAATTTGTCCAAGTAACAGTGTGAAACCCAAACCATGAGATACTTTTTCAGCCTTTTCTTACTCCTACTTCTAATCTCCTGTAGCTCAGATGGCACCAACCGAAATCCTTTTCTCCAAGAAGTTAGTTTTAGATTCGATTTAAATCTAAACCTTCCGGAGTACACCAACCTAAATACCATTGGCAATCCTATTTATGTAGGAAACAGCGGTGTGGGTACCCGAGGGGCCTTTGTGATAAAATCCAGTTTGGATACTTTTTTTGCGTTTGAGGCAAGCTGTCCCAATCATGCACCCAACAATTGCTCCACCATGACCATTGATGGCCAGAACGTGGTCTGCTCCTGTGAAGGGTATACCTACAGTCTTTTTACTGGCCAACAGCTGGACAGACCTGATGATGGAAATCGATACTACGACTTGCTTTTTTATCGAGCTACACAGAATGGAAATGTCGTAACCATATCCAACTAAAGTTATAACAATGAATTACAGAAAATTGGGAAAGACGGGATTGAGCGTCTCGGAAATTTCTTTGGGCACCTGGCAAATCGGGGGCAAATGGGGGTCCGGTTTTGATGATGCTTCTGCCGAGCGAATCATCAACGAAGCTATTGATGCAGGCGTCAATTTTATCGATACGGCGGATGTTTATGAAGCAGGAGCCAGCGAAGCTGCTGTTGGACGGGTGATTAAATCACGAAGTGAAGAAGTTCATATAGCAACCAAATGTGGACGACAGTTCAATCCCCATGTCAATGAAGGCTATACCGTGGAGGTATTACGAAAATATGTCGAGGATAGCTTAAAAAACTCAGGACTGGATTGTTTGGATTTAATCCAATTGCATTGCCCTCCAGTGGAAGTTTATTATCGCCCTGAAATCTTTGGTCTTTTTGAGCAACTCAAAAAAGAAGGGAAAATCAAAAATCTAGGCATCAGTGTGGAGAAGGTGGAAGAGGCGCTGAAAGGGATGGAATATGAGAATGTAACCACTGTGCAGATTATATTCAACATGTTTCGCCAACGACCAACGGAACTCTTTTTTGAACAGGCCAGAAAAAAAGATGTTGGGGTAATTGTTCGGGTTCCTTTAGCGAGTGGCTTACTTACTGGAAAGTTTTCAAAGGATTCCACTTTTGAGGAAGGTGACCATCGTTTTTTTAATAGGGACGGCGCCGGATTTGATAAGGGAGAGACCTTTTCAGGGGTGCCTTATGAAGTTGGTTTGGAAGCCGTAGATCAGCTAAAGAAGCTTTTTCCAAATCAGAAAAATTTGGCACCCGTGGCTTTGCGCTGGATTTTGGATTATCCCGAAGTGAGCTGTATCATTCCAGGGGCATCGAAAGCAGCGCATCTTCATTCCAATCTTGAAGCTATGGATTTTCCAGCTTTCACAACCGAACAAAAAGAAGCGGTTCGCGACATTTATGAAAAGTACATCAAGAAACATGTACACCAACTTTGGTGATAAGGAATCATAAAGTTCCCAAAATCTTATCCATCACCCAACTGGTATGCAGACCGGAATCTCCCATAGAGGGATGTACTGCTTTGCCCAACAGATGGTTTTTAATGTTTTCGACGTGATACTGCTGAATGTGTTCCGGATGGGCAATTTCCAATATTTGTTGCTCTGAAGCATTTAGCAATTCAACAGGGCCTTCATCCAACACAGGAAAGCTAATTTTTCCCACAGAACCCATAATTTCCACCTTATCCTCGCGGTGGTATGTACCAAAATTCCAATTCCCGCTTCCGTTAATCCCGTTTTCGTGAGTCCATGTCCCCGTAATCGCATCAAAAGCAGAATATAGTCCTTGTTGGTTTGTGGCAATTCCCTTCGCATCGCTAATACTTCCCAACAAAAACGCAAACAAATCCAAGCCATGGCTGGCCAAATCATCAAAATATCCCCCCAAGGCAATCTTTTTATCCGTCCTCCAGTTGTACGCTCCGCTTAAATCCAAATCGTTGGGTGGTTTGATTTTTTGCCAGTGAATGTGTCGAACCTCACCTATCTTTTTTTCATCCAACCACTGCTTTATTTTAAGAAATCTTGGAAGAGACCTGCGGTAATAGGCCACAAAAAGTGGCAGCTTTTTGGATTGAAAAGCATTATAAATCTCCAGACTGTCTTGATAATTTGGAGCCATAGGTTTTTCAACGCAACAGGGTTTGCCTGCCTTTGCAGTTTGAAGTGCATAAAACTTGTGCGTGTCGGGAGGGGTGGCAATATAGACGGCATCGATATTTGGATTTTCAATGACCTCCTTAGCATTTGTGGTCCAATGAGTCACCTTATGCCGTAAGGCATAATCTTTCGCCATTTCCCCATCCCGTCGCATGACCGTGTTCACCTCAAAACCGGATGTTTTTTGGTAGGCCGGTACGCTTTTTTTCTCAGTCACGCCGCCACATCCAATCACTCCCCAACGAATGGGTGTTTTTTCAAAAAAGGGAGAAAAAAGGGATTCTGACATCATTTGCTAAATGTACAGAATCCCCAAAAATCGTGCTACGAAATCCTAGAAATTAACCGTGGCCCCCAACAAAAAGTTGATTCCAGCCTGTGGGTAGAATCCAGCCCCTTCAACTGTGGTTATCGTTCCAGGGTTTGAAAAATCGTCATCAAA
>JANQRD010000107.1 GCA_028284725.1 Allomuricauda sp.
CATTGGAGTGGACATCGATGCCATCAACATTACCGAGGATCGGGAACAGTTTAGGGCATTAATGACCAAGATTGGTGTTGGGATGGCGCCACAGGCGACCGCTACTTCGTTTTTGAAAGGGAAGGAAATCGCCCAGGAGTTTGGCTTTCCCTTGGTAATTAGAGCCTCGTTTACTTTGGGAGGGGCGGGAGCTTCCATAGTCACCGACCCTGCTGATTTTGATCGTTTGCTTAGCCACGGACTTGAGGTTTCCCCGATACACGAGGTGATGATCGATAAGGCCATGATGGGTTGGAAAGAATATGAGTTGGAATTACTTCGCGATAAGAATGACAATGTAGTTATCATCTGTACCATTGAAAATATGGACCCTATGGGAATCCACACAGGGGATTCCATTACGGTGGCTCCTGCCATGACCCTTTCTGACCGTACTTTTCAGCGCATGCGTGATATGGCCATCCACATGATGCGAAGCATTGGGGATTTCGCTGGGGGATGTAACGTCCAGTTCGCGGTAAGTCCGGACGAAAAAGAAGATATTATTGCTATTGAAATCAACCCAAGGGTATCGCGATCATCCGCCTTGGCATCCAAGGCTACGGGATACCCCATCGCGAAAATTGCTGCAAAGTTGGCCATTGGGTATTCTCTGGACGAGTTGGATAACCAAATTACAAAATCGACCTCGGCCTTGTTCGAACCAACGTTGGACTATGTTATCGTGAAAATCCCTCGTTGGAACTTCGATAAATTTGAAGGCTCGGACAGAACGCTTGGCTTGCAGATGAAAGCTGTGGGCGAGGTAATGGGTATTGGTCGCTCCTTTCAAGAAGCCTTGCACAAGGCCACCCAGTCACTAGAGATTAAAAGAAATGGTCTAGGCGCCGATGGAAAGGGTTATAAAGATTATGACAAGATCATCCACAAGCTCAGAGTTCCAAGCTGGGATAGGGTTTTTGTAATCTATGATGCCATACAATTGGGAATTCCGTTAAAAACGATTCACGATATCACCAAAATAGATATGTGGTTCCTAAAGCAGTATGAGGAATTGAACTTTTTGGAACAGGAGATTTCAAAGTATACTGTAGAGAGCCTGCCCAAAACATTATTGTTGGAGGCTAAGCAAAAGGGATTTGCCGATCGTCAAATCGCCCATATGCTGGATTGCTACGAAAGTGAGGTCCACAGCAAGCGGACAGAACTGAACATCAACAGGGTTTATAAATTAGTGGATACCTGTGCGGCTGAATTTAAGGCGGTAACTCCATACTATTACTCGACCTTTGAAGAAGAAATTGAAAGGCCAGATGGAACACGCTACGTGGCCAACGATAGCGAAGTAACCGATCGGAAGAAAATTCTAGTACTGGGATCAGGGCCCAATCGTATTGGTCAAGGTATCGAGTTCGACTACTGTTGTGTGCATGGGGTTTTGGCCGCCGCAGAATGTGGGTACGAGACGATTATGATCAACTGCAACCCAGAGACAGTCTCCACTGATTTTGACACGGCAGACAAACTTTATTTTGAGCCTGTTTTTTGGGAGCATATTTACGACGTAATTCTCCATGAAAAGCCAGAGGGTGTTATTGTTCAATTGGGAGGACAGACTGCTTTAAAGTTGGCCGAGAAGCTGGATCGCTACGGGATCAACATCATTGGAACCAGTTTTAAATCCCTTGATTTGGCAGAGGATAGAGGTAGTTTTTCCACGTTGTTGAAAGAAAACAATATCCCATATCCGAGATTTGGGGTGGCCGAAACTGCCGATGAGGCATTGGAGCTGGCTGAGGAATTGAACTTCCCACTATTGGTAAGACCTTCATACGTATTGGGGGGACAGGGGATGAAAATCGTAATCAATAAAGAAGAGCTGGAGGCTCATGTAGTGGATTTGCTTCGCAAAATACCTAATAACAAATTACTTCTGGACCATTATCTGGATGGAGCCATTGAAGCCGAAGCAGATGCAATCTGTGATGGGGAAGAGGTTTACATTATTGGCATTATGGAACATATTGAACCCTGCGGTATCCATTCCGGAGATTCCAATGCGACTTTGCCACCGTTCAATCTAGGTGAATTTGTAATGCAGCAGATAAAGGACCATACCCATAAAATTGCGCTGGCTTTGAATACGGTTGGACTGATCAACATACAGTTTGCCATCAAAGACGACATGGTGTACATTATCGAGGCCAATCCAAGAGCGTCGCGTACGGTTCCCTTTATTGCCAAGGCGTATGGCGAACCCTATGTGAATTTTGCGACCAAGGTGATGCTGGGAGAGAAGAAAATCAAAGACTTCGATTTCAATCCGCAGTTGGAAGGTTATGCCATCAAACAACCCGTGTTCTCTTTTAACAAATTCCCTAATGTGAATAAGAATTTAGGGCCTGAAATGAAGAGTACCGGAGAGAGTATCTTGTTTATCGATAGTCTCAAGGACGACGATTTCTATAATCTATATTCGCGCAGAAAGATGTATTTGAGCAAATAGTCTTTAGCTAATTCTCGGTAACCACATCCCCATGGTCGCAGCAAATGTCCCAATCGCTGTGAAAACTGTAAGCATGATGAGTCCCAAAGACATCACAATCTTGCTAAGAGGTTTTTGCTTCTCTTGAGCCAAAAAATAAAGCTCAAGAATTAGCAAGGGTATCAAGTATTGCCCAAATCCAAGGAATACTAAAAAAGGTCCTCTAAAGGTCTCAGGATCAAAACCAACTGGCCCTCCATTTATGAGAAGCCAGAACATCAGTCCTATCCTAAAAAACCAGACACCGGCCATTGCTAAAAACAGGCGAAGCGCCCACTTACGATGCGATTGAAAATTTCGTTGCATCGCATTGCGTATGGCCAAGAAGGCAAATAACATGATCAGTATCCCATTGATACTAACACTGATGTCGCCAATAAGGCCGCTTATCGTTCCTTTGGAAAGAACCATGAAAACACCACTGAAACTGATTAAAAAAGCGGCCGTAATGTAGATGCGCCCGTTCCATTTATGGAATTTCGGGATATATTTTCGGAGCTGGGGTATAAATTGTATGGGTCCTCCCGCCATTACTATAACGGCGAACAACAGGTGGATGCCAACGGCCAAATTGCCCATTGTTTCTCCTTCCGTATAACCGTGGGGCAGCACCCTGTTCCATTTCATAAAGTCGCCCTCGGCAGCGGCACCTCCATAAAAAAGAGCGACGTAAAAGGCGAAAATCCACATCCCTACCACTGCGGTAACAAACCAGAGTTGTACAGAAAAGTTCAAAAGCTTTTTTGGCCAAAGTTTATTGGATTTTGGGAGATTGATTGTGTTGGTTTTTGCAAACATGATGTTTCGTTTTTCGATTGATTTTCTGGGATTATGCTGATTCTGATATTGTCGCCTTTGGATTAAAACCTTTGGCAATGAGCCAACCCATGAGTACTATCATGAAAAGACCGTTTTGAGAAAAGAAATAGAAACTCACATCTAGATCAAAAATGTTGAGCCAGCATGCGACAAATACCAATGAAATGGCCAACATCCCCCAAATGGATAGGAATCTTGGAATTAATTTGGTCTTGAACAAAAAGTAATAGAAAACAAAAGTGGCAGCAGCGAATAACATGATGCTCATAAAGTGTGCCCAGAAATATTCCTGAATCATGGATAATCCCATGGTCGCATAGTATCCCTTGTCCGAAGCGTTAGTTTTCACAAATTCCTCGCTCAGAGACAGTAGGGATAGATGGGTGATGTCACTGGAAACTATCGTTGCCAACTGTACCAACCAAATCCCAACGAGCCAAAGCGCCAGACTGTTTTTGTACGCTTTAACCAGTGGGAAAACGATAATTGCAATAATCAGCCATAGCGAGCTGGCCAAAATATCCAAGAGCATGGAGACCCGCATACTTGTCGCATTCTCATAGATATGCGCTAGAAAATCCGGGGATTCGGCCAAGGACACGGACAATCCCCGAAATATGACAGACGGTATGCCTACGGCCATGAGCGAGAACAATAATATTCCCACAGTTCGACCTGTTTTTTTGATTGATTTCATAATGTTTCGTTTTTGTGATTGGTGATTCTTCTTAGTACTTATAAATTTTTTGTTTGGCAATTTCAAACTGGTTCAAATGATTCATTTTCTTAAGGCCATGATTGAAATGTATTGCCATCATGCTTAATGCCCGTTTTGTTTCTTCATAAGCGAATTGTGCTTTCTTTTTGGTCTGATGACGATGAAGGGAATATCCACTTAGAACCAGCAGTAGAAGTCCCAAAGTAAGGGCGACAGGACGCTTTAAAATCGATTTAGACCCGTCGCCAGTTACCTTGGTGTTTTTGGTTGATTCCATGATTGTTCGTTTTTGATTGATGAAATGATGATTGATTGATGATTGATGAATTTTCTATTGTTTCATGCAGGATGTGCCTTAAACTTTAAAAAGGGTCTTACATAGCTGTTCCAAACATATCCCCACGGTATTACTAATACGTCCAGAACGACTGCCGTTATGCAAATCCAGTAAAAAGATTCAGCAACGGGCGTCACAGTGCCGGACGATTTCATCGGGAGATAAACCGTCAACACCCATGTGGCCTTGTACATAAGCTGGAGAATCAACAACGGCAATAGTTTAATGGGATATCGTACACCAAGCCCCATCAGGGTGGCATAAGTGGCCCAAAAACTAAAGGCGACACCAGTCATGTAGTCAATCTGTTCTCCAGGGAACAACAAATATTCCCAAGCCTGAAAGGCCAGTCCAACAAAAGTGAGCAGGTAGAGTCCACGCATGATGATTAATCGAAATCTGGGTGGCCTTTTTACTTGGACTTGTTCATTTGTTAAGACGGTTGGTTTCATGTCTGTTCGTTTTTTGATTGATGATTGGCAATTGATAATTGTGAATTGATGATTGATAATTGACGAATGTTCGTTTTTTGATGTTATATATTATTCTTCCTTATTTTCCGTCAAATTGATCGAGGTTACCTTTCCATTTAAAATCACGGTTCCCGTTGAGTAGTTCTCATGTTTGAGCGAATCGTATTTCAAATTGAGATTCCCAGAACTATTGTCATTAAACCGCAAATACAAGTGGGTTCCTGAAACTTCCCCGACCGTTTCAAAGTGGGTTTTGGAACCTAGGGTCAATGCTTGCAGCTCAGGATTGGTTATCTGAACGATGATACTGTCCTTCTTTTTTAGTTTGGAACCTACCGCTATCTCCAAAGTTTGGTCGGTTATTTTGGTCTGAACCGAGTCCACAATATAGTTGGGAGCCTTTATTTCCAAAGCTGAATTCATATCTTGCTCGAAGAGAACCTGCATAGGACCTTCCGCCTTGATTTTGGTAAAGTTGGAAACTTCCCTGGTTTGGGAAATCATTTCAACAGGCTTTTGGTTTGCCTTTGTCTTTTTCACATAACTATGGACGGAGAGTTGAAAAATCAACGAAAAAAAGACGATGGCAGCCAAAGCGCCCAACAATATGAGATTACTCCTTTTCATTTTCCTGTTGGTTGTATGCATTTTTCAATTCGTCAAAACTGATGTCCAAAAGGTTCATTTTCTTGAACATGTCGGGTAGCATCTGCTCCATAAATTCCTTACGCTTTATCTGAAGGACTTTGTCAAATCCATTTTCTGATACGAAGTATCCTATACCCCTTTTGTTGTATATCACCTCCAGATTCTGTAAATGGTTGAAGGCACGAATGGCGGTATTTGGATTTACTTCGACCATCATTGCAATTTCACGTACAGAAGGGATTCGTTCCTCTTCCTGCCATCTTTTGATGAGAATGTTTTCATAAAAAAAATCCACTATCTGTAAATAAATAGGTTTACTGTTATCGAAGTCCATGCTACACCTCCTTTTCCGTCATTTTAAAATAGGCCACCACCAACATCAGCGGGCCAAAAATCAAGCCATAGAACCATCGACCGAAAGTTGAAAAATCTGCTCCAGCCTTATCGAAGGCCTGGGAGCCCAATCCATTCTCCGAAAACACTCCAGCACCGTAATTGAGCATGGCGTACAATAGAAAATTGAACAACATAAAGCCCAAAAACAAAATGCCAAGCGCCAAAATGGTCTTTCCGATACGATTTTTGGTAAAACTGATAGCGCCCACCATAAAAATCGGCTGTAGCACAAAATAGATTTTGACCACCTTCCAATAGTGTTCCGAAAACAGCGATAAAAGATTGAAATCGGCCCCGAAAGCGATGATGCCAAATACAATTGCAAGGGTTCCGACCAACACCGCAATAACTGAAAAGACCACAGTGTAAATAAAGGTCACCGTTAGCCACTTGGCAACGAGCCTTTCAGGGATGGATATGGGTATCGCTAGATATAGATGATTGGTTTTGTTGTTGTTGAATTCCCTAAAAAGTGCAAATGTGAATATAATGCCCAAGGGAATGTAAAAAAGACCGAAGATTCCGAAGAACTCACCAAGATCAAGTTGTTTGTCCCAGACCATGTTCAAGAGGCAGAACGGGAACAACAGCACTATGGCCAGCGAAAGCCCTGTTGTAAAGGTTCCCCTCAACATCACCAAGTCCCGCTTGATGAACTGCAAAACCCTATTAAAGCTAAACCCCTCTACCATGATCTTTGTTTTCAAGTATTGCATTGATTTTTTCGGTCTCACTGAGTACGCCATTGAAAAGCAGTTCCAAATCCACCTCGGTCTCGTCTTTTTCTCCACGCACCAAAACAGATCTACCTCCAAAAGTTGCTTCGGAATAAATAATGTCGGATTCGTTGGATGCATTGGCTTTTCCAAACCATAGTCCTTCGGAAACAGCCTCCAGTGACTGGTCGAATACCACATTTGCATTGTCCAATATCATCACATGGTTGATCAAACTGTGGAGATCCCGAACTTGATGGGTGGCGATAACGATACATTTTCCTTCGTCAACCGCCGAGGCCATTACTTTTCTAAACTGACTTTTGGATGGGATGTCGAGGCCGTTGGTGGGCTCGTCCATTAATAATAAATCTGTATTGGCCGAAATGCCGAAAGCAATAAGCACTTTCTTTTTTTGGCCAAAAGATAGTCTGGAAATAACATCCTTTGGTGAAAGCTTGAATTCTTCTATTAGATTGTAAAACTGTTCTTTGGAGAAATTAGGGTAGAAGGGAGCGTTCACTTTTTCGAAAGCCTCAATCGCCAAAGCGGGCATATCGAAGTCTTCCGGAACCAAGAACATATGCCGTAAGGTTTGCACACCTCTTTTTTGCGTGCCCGCATTACCGAAGGTACAAGTCCCCGACTTTGGGAAGAGCAGCCCGATCATGATTTTGATCAAGGTACTCTTGCCTTCTCCATTTTTACCAAAAAGCCCGTAAATGTTCCCAGACTTCAGATCCATATCAATGGATTTTAGCACTGGACGGCTCTTGGGATAATGAAAATATAAGTTTCTAACAGTTAACATTTATAGTGTATTAGATAACTAGAACACTACAAAGGTAAATAAATTTTTTAATTCACCAAATTTTTTTGCTTTTGAGTAGTGAATCATTCAGAACATCACATAATAGAGTAGGGGTATGGCCATAAAAAAGCTATCTAAAAAGTTTCTTTTGTCAGTTCGAGCGCAGTCGAGAACTACATAAAACGCAGAATATCCAATACATCTCGACTGCGCTCGATGTGACATTTGCATTTTCCTTACTTTTTAGAAAGCCTCCAATATTTGGAGAGTATTACCTTGATTGAACAAATTCCTGAAGTCGATCGAACACAGAACCCCAGCCATTATAGAATCCCATTTGCTCTTGTTGTTTGCAATACGCTTCTGTTTCATGCACACAATGGAACGTAAAGTGGGTTTTGTCACCCTCTGCCCGAAAGAGTGCTTGGATTTCCACATTCTCGGTCATCGGCTTAAAATTGGCCGTTGAGATTATTTTTTGCTGTTCCACAATCTCCAAATATGTCCCATCTGCGATGAATTCCCTACCATCCGGCATTTGCATTGCATATTTCCAGTTACCACCGACGGAGAAATCGTGTTCCAAAACTTTGGTTTCCATTCCCTTTGGCCCCCACCATTGTGCAATATGTTCCGGTTGGGTCCAGGCCTCCCATACCAGCGAAAGGGGGGCATCAAAGGTTCGCTCCAAAGTCAGGGTTCTGTTTTTTAGCTCATTTGTTTCGCTCATTTGTTTTCTTTTTTGTTTGTAATTGGGTTAGGTAATTTTCAAAGGAGTCCAGTTTTTCTTCCCACAAATTTCTGTACTGATCGATCCACAGGAAGGCAGGGATAAGATTTTTGGGCTGGATGTAGCAATAACGCTCCCTACCTTGTTTATTAAGGGTGACAATGCCACATTCTTCCAGAATCTTTAGGTGCTTGGAAATGGCAGGGCGACTTACATCGAAACGTTCCGCTACAGCATTCACCGTTAAGGCTTGTTCTGCCAGTAATTGTATAATATCCCTCCGAACAGGATCGGCAATCGCTTGAAAAACATCTCTCCGCATATTTTATGTAACTAATCGGTTACAAATATATATGTAATCATTCGGTTACGCAAATTTGGACGCTTTTTTTCAAATTAACTTGAAAATGGAAAAGGTTGGAGCCTATACGGAGACCCCAACCATTCCTCCAACGAGCATTTTTAATCCATTAAAGGTTTGTGGGTACTAATGGCGATACGGTTCCAACTATTGATGGTAACAATGGCCATAATGAGTTGGGCAAAGTAGTTTTCACCGAATACTTCAATAGCTTTTCTGTAAGTTTCATCACTCAACCCATTCTTATGGATTAGGGTTACCTCCTCGGTAAGCTGTAAAATCAATTGTTCTTCCTCTACAAATAAGTTGGAGTCCCTCCAAGCGTCCAACAAGAAGATGCGCTGCGCATCCTCACCCATTTTTAGTGCCACTTTGGTATGCATGTCGATACAAAAAGCACATCCGTTGATCTGTGATGCCCTTATTTTGATCAGTTCGTAGTGTGACTTATTCAACAGGCTGTTTTGTAGATAGTTTTCCATGCCAAACATGGCTTCATAAGCTTTTGGCTCAACCGCGTCAATTTGAATTCTTTTGTCCATTTATACTGTTTTTTTGGATTTTGACACGAAGGTATTCCACCTTTTTCCCAAAAAACTTAAACGGGTTTAAGAACGCTTTTTAGCTCGGATTTCACTCACGTATTCCGGAGTAAGGCCCAGAAACGAACCAATTAAATATTGTGGTACCCTTTGGGCAAAATCTGGGAAGTTTTCGGTAAAATGAAAATAAATTTCCTCCTTGGTCAAATCAAATAGAAATTTCATTTTGACCAGGGCCGCGCCGTATCCAATTTGGTAGATGATTCGAAAATATTTTTCCAGTTGCGGAAATTGGGTGAGCAATTGTTCCTGTTTTTCATAAGAAATACAAAGTAGGTGACTTTCTTCCACAGCTTGAATGGAAAACTCCGTCTGGTTTTTGTTTTGAAAGGCCAAAAAATCGGCCATCCACCAATTTTCAATAGCAAATTGAACGGTTCGCTCAACACCCTTTTCATTTACAAAAAACATATGGAGACAGCCTTCTAACACAAAATGGTTGTGACTGCACGAAGTGCCCGCTTGGACAAGGATTTCCTTTTTGCCCAACTTTTTCGTTTCAAAAAAGGGGATGATGTTGCGGAAATCCTCCTCGCTTAGTGATATATATTGATTGATATGCCTAAAAAGCTTATCCTCCATGTCACTCCTCCCATTCCGTGTGAAAAATGCCTTCTTTATCGATGCGCTCGTAGGTATGCGAGCCGAAATAATCGCGTTGCGCCTGTATCAGGTTCAAAGGTAATCTACTGCTTGTATAAGCATCAAAATACGTAAGCGCGTTGGAAAGACCGGGTAGCGGAATACCACTGTTCGCTCCGTAGGCTACCAATTCGCGAGTTGCTCCCACAGTCTCTTTTACTTTCTCCACAAAAGAAGGGGAGAGCAGTAGATTTTGCAGACCGGCATCAGCTTTAAACGCCTCGGTTATATCCGCCAAAAGGGCAGCGCGGATGATACAGCCGGCCCTCCAGATTTTGGCAATTTCACCCAAATCAAGCTCATAGCCATATTCCTTTGATGCATCCGCCAATTGGTGCATTCCCTGGGCGTAGGCCATAATAAAAGCAAAGTAGAGTGCCTGTTCCGCTTTGGATGCCAGGGAGTCCTTTACTACGGATTCCGGTGTTGGTCGATCATACAATTCATCAGCTTTGATCCGTTCTTGCTTTAAGGCGGAGATTTCGCGCATGCTTACAGCAATATCGATTGTGGGAATCGGAATCCCCAAGTCCATTGCGTTTTGTGAAGTCCATTTGCCCGTGCCTTTTTGTTTGGCCTTATCCAAAATTTTATCAACCAGATGGCCGTCACCCAAATCATCTTTCTGCTCAAAGATTTCAGCGGTAATTTCCACTAAAAAGGACTGTAACCTTCCAGCATTCCAGCTTGCAAAGGTTGCGTGAAGTTCTTCATTGGTCAATCCCCCCGCTTTCTTGAGCAAATCGTAGATTTCAGAAGTAAGCTGCATCAAACCGTACTCGATACCGTTATGCACCATCTTCACATAGTTACCAGCGGATTTTGGACCCAAGTAAGCTACGCAGGGTTCGCCCTTGTATTTGGCCGCAACAGCTTCAAAGATGGGTTTTACATGTTGATAGGCATCGCGGGAACCTCCCGGCATGATGCTGGGGCCTTTTCGAGCGCCTTTTGCACCTCCTGAAACACCGGCTCCGAAGAAATTGATGCCTTTTTCTTTTAGGTAAGCTTCCCGTCGGTCCGTATCGGTAAAAAAGGAATTGCCCCCATCAATGATGATATCTCCTTCTTCCAAATGTGGAAGTAGGCCTTCAATTACGGCATCCACCACCTTTCCCGCAGGGACTAAAAGCATAATTTTTCGGGGGGTACTCAATGCTTCCACAAATACTACCGCATCAGTACTGGCGTTTACTTTGGCCGCATCCCCGCCCTCTTCAATCAAGGCATTTACCTTTTCTTTATCCAAATCATTTCCAAAAGCGGTAAACCCGTTGTCGGCCACATTCAAAATAAAATTACGTCCCATTACCCCTAGGCCAACCAGGCCAAAATCGTATTTATCCGCCATGTTCTATGTTTTTTTGGTTTCCAGTGTTAAGTCAACACTAAGTAAGCGATTAGTTGAATTTTGAACCTAAAATAAACGTTATATTCGTTAAGCTCAAAAAATAATGGTTCTGAACCGTAGGGTTTTGGAAATTTCAACAGAATCTTACTTTTTTGACAGATTCGTATAGCCCATATTTGTAAATCATATGAAAAAGACCGATAACCAAATGTTGGTAATCTTCGGAGCCTCGGGTGATTTGACTGCCCGAAAGCTGATTCCAGCATTGTTCAATCTTTATGTCGCCAAGCAACTACCCAAAAACTTTGTGGTTTTGGGAGCAAGTAGAAGCGACCTTACCGATGATGAGTTTAGAAAAAGGGTTGTGTACAAGAGTCCTTATTTGGCCTCTAAAATTGAGGACCTGAAAGGAAACTATCTCAAAGGATTTACGGATATGTTGTTCTATGAGGATTTAGGGGGAGACTACACCGCCGAATACAAAGGGTTGTCTGAAAGGATTTCCAAAATAAATGAAGAAAAAGGGACGGACAACAACTATATGTTCTATTTTTCCACACCTCCCAGTCTGTACGAGCCCATAGCTAAAAACTTAGCGGATGTTGGGTTGAACAACCAAGAAAAGGGTTGGAAAAGATTGATTGTGGAAAAGCCTTTTGGCTATAGCTTGGAAACTGCACAAAATCTGAATCGCGGCCTTCAACAATACTTTAAGGAGCCGCAGATTTACCGTATAGATCATTATTTGGGCAAGGAAACCGTGCAGAACCTACTGGTGACCCGTTTTTCCAACAGTATTTTTGAGCCACTCTGGAATCGTAATTACATCCATCACGTTGAAATTACCAACGCGGAAAGTGTTGGGGTTGAAAAGCGAGGGGGGTATTACGACAAATCGGGAGCGTTACGCGATATGTTCCAAAACCACTTATTGCAGATTGTCTCTTTGGTGGTGATGGAACCTCCAATAGGAGATCAGCCAGAGGAAATCCGGAACGAGAAGGTCAAAGCCCTAAAATCTCTCCGAATCATGCAGGATGAACAAACCTTGTTCGACAATACCATTCGTGCCCAATATGTCGCTTCAGAAATCAATGGAAAAAAAGTAAAGGGCTATCGGGAAGAAGATGGGGTGGATTCCAATTCGACAACGGAAACCTATGCGGCCATTAAGTTTTTTGTGGACAATTGGCGGTGGCATGGGGTTCCATTTTATGTGCGGACTGCCAAACGGATGCCCACGAAGGTCACTGAGGTAATCATTCATTTTAAAACCCCACACCACCAGATTTTTAAGGATTCCGGAGTAAACAGCAAAGACAATAAGCTTATTATTCGTATTCAGCCTGATGAGGGCGTGTTGATTAAATTTGGGGTGAAAGTTCCCGGACAGGGCTTTAAGGTAGAGCGGGCCAATTTGGATTTTTACTATTCCAGTCTTGCCCAGACCTATGTGATGGAGGCCTATGAGCGTTTGCTTTTGGATGCTATGCAGGGCGATGCTACGCTCTATGCCCGGGCAGATGAGGTGGAAGCCGCTTGGGAATTTGTAGATCCCATTTTAGACTATTGGAAAAATGGCAAAGACGTACGTATGTATGGGTATGCTGCGGGGGTCTGGGGCCCCGAAAATGCGGACGAGTTGATTGATGAACTAGGCTATTGGCGAAATCCTGGACAAAACTTGGCGGATGATCCAGGTTATTGTGTTATTTGTTAAGTTCGATAATCAATAATCAATAATCAATAATCGGTAATTAGTAATCAGTAATCGGATTTCAGATGTCAGTAGGAGCACAATCGAGAACCAAAAAATTGTTGGAAAGTAACACAATGGAACTAAAAATTTACAAGGATAAAAACAAAGTTGCAGAACAGTTTTCGACCTATTTTGCTAACAAGGTGGAAGAAGCTTCAACTTTTCACGTAGCATTGTCCGGAGGGAGTACACCGAAGGTGGTGTTCGATGTTTTGTCGGAGAACTTCTCTGATAAAATCAACTGGTCTAAAGTGCATTTTTATTGGGGGGATGAACGTTGTGTACTTCCCACAGATGAGCAAAGCAATTATAAAATGACGGTGGACCATCTGTTCTCAAAAATAGCAGTGCCCCGATTTAATATTCATCGCATTTTGGGAGAGAGTGATCCAATCCCTGAAGCCATGCGCTATGCAAACTTGTTGGAAATCAATCTGGACAGGGTAGAAGGAATTCCACAATTCGATTTGGTTATTTTGGGTATGGGAGATGATGGGCATACTGCGTCCATTTTTCCGCATGAGATTGGACTATGGGACGCCGAAGACCACTGTGTTGTTGCGACACACCCTGAATCAGGTCAGAAACGGGTGTCTATTAATGGTAAGGTCATCAATACCGCTAAAGAAGTGACTTTTTTGGTGACAGGCGCAGGAAAAGCAGAAAAAGTAAAGGCTATTGTTGAAAAAACAGAGGGTTTTGAAGCTTACCCGGCTTCCTTGGTGAATCCCGATTCTGGAAATTTGGTTTGGTTTATGGATAAAGATGCCGCCTCGCAGCTTAGTCCAAATCCAGCGTAACGTTTTCACCTTCCAAAAACTCTAAATACTCGTTCACTTTGAATTTTTTGGAATCGTATTTGGTGTCCCTTACTGAAGCCGATAACCTTCGCTCCTTACTTCGCGCAAAGCGTCGCATGCCCTGTTTGTCTTTTACAATAAGGCCGGGAATTGCCTTGTTTTTACCATTTTCATCCTTGGCCACCATGGTAAAATAGGATGAATTACAATGTTTAATCTCCCCAGTGGTCACATTTTCCGATTCCACACGCACCCCGACAACCATGGATGTCTTACCAGTATAGTTGATACTTGCTTTTAGCGTGACCAATTCGCCCACGTCAATGGGATTCAGGAAATCCACACGATTTACCGATGCAGTAACACAATAGCTTTGGGAGTGCTTGCTGGCACAGGCAAAGGCAATCTGATCCATTAAATTCAATATGTAGCCCCCATGCACTTTTCCACCGAAATTGGAGTGGGAGGGAAGCATGAGTTCCGTGATAGATACTCGTGATTCCCTGGCTGA
>JANQRD010000119.1 GCA_028284725.1 Allomuricauda sp.
ATCAAAACCGATGGGATTAGGTTATGGCAGGCGGTGGATTACAATATAATTTTGCTCGACTCAGCATTGCGGAAAAGCTGATTGCCTTTAATGTACTGGTGTTCATCCTTGAAGGGCTTTCAGTTGCATTGTTGGGATACTCCGTAGTGGACTGGTTTCAGTTGCCAAAAGATTTTCTGGACTTTTTTGGCCAGCCGTGGTCATTGGTCACCTATTCTTTTTTCCATGCGGGCTTCGGTCATATCTTTTGGAATATGATCATGCTCTATTTTGCAGGGCGAATATTCCTAAACCTTTTCGGTGATCAACGGTTCATCAATGTATATTTCTTGGGGGTCATTGTCGGTGGATTGGTTTTTTTGCTCAGCTATAATGTGTTTCCCACACTTCTACAGACCAATACCGCTTTGATTGGGGCCTCGGCAGGAGTAACAGCAGTTTTGATCTTTATCTGTGCCTACATCCCGAACCAAGAGGTGCGTATCATCTTTTTTAATGTGAAATTATGGTATGTGGGCGCATTTTTTGTATTGGTCGATTTGGTGCAAATTGGCTACGGGGGAAATGTGGGAGGTAGGTTGGCGCACTTGGGAGGCGCTGTATTAGGCTATGTTTATGCCCGACAATTGTTGAACGGAAATGATATTGGTGCCGGTTTTACCAAATTCAGAGGTACTATTGCCCAAATGTTCAAACAACGTGAAAAAAAAGCGCCCCTTAAAACAGTCTACAAAAAGAACACGTCGAGGAAAAAAGGTTCGGTAGATTATGATAAAGAAGCACATCAACGTAAAATAGACGCCATTTTGGACAAGATAAGTAAATCGGGTTATGAAAGTTTGTCCAAGGCTGAAAAGGATTTTCTGTTCAAAGCCGGTAAGGAGGATTGATACGTGAAAAAACTGCCCTTTTTTGATAAAATCATTTTTTTTATAAACAGCGTTATCGCCTTAATAACAGCCGTCTCTTTACTTGTGCCCTATGTTTCGGTGGCATCTATATCGTCCCTTTCCACAGTAAGTTTGATCGTACCTTTATTGGTATATGTTAACATTGGATTTGTAATTTATTGGCTACTTCGAAGAAATCGGAGAGCTTTTTTATCATCCTTTTTGCTGGTACTTTGGTATTTAGTCTTGGGGCCGTTTTATCAGTTTTCAGGAAAAAATGAGGATACAGCTTCAGATACGTTGTCTGTGATGTCATTTAACGTGAGGAGTTTTAATAAGTACGATTGGATAAAAAACCCTAAACTAGAAGAAGAAATACATTCTCTTATAAAAAGTCAAGACCCAGATGTACTTTGTTTTCAAGAGTTCAGTATGATTAAAAAAAGAAAATTCAATGATTATCCCTACAACTACGAAACACCAGGGGGCACCAATAAATCGTACCAAATCATTTTTTCCAAACATCCCATAGTGCATGGTGCATCCTTAAAATTTCCAAAAACAATAAATAATGGAATTTATGTCGATGTGGCTTATGCGCAAGATACCATACGGATCTACAATGTACATCTTCAGTCTTTTAGAATAATCCCTGAGATAGATGCCATTAAAAAAGAAAAGTCCTCAAAGTTATTGGCAAAGTCAGGAAGGGTTATGCTCAAGCAGGATGAGCAGGCCAAATTGATTAAAAAGAACAAGGAAAAGAATCATTATAAGCAAATCGTGGTGGGGGATTTCAACAACACCCAGTATTCCAGTGTTTACCGAACAATAAAAGGTAATATGAAGGACACATTTTTGGAAAAAGGCAAGGGTTTTGGGAGGACCTACAATTTGCTTGGGTTTCCCATCCGTATTGATTACATTCTCGCCGACCCGGCTTTTGAGGTAATCTCACATCAAAACTTTAACGAAAGACTATCCGATCACTACCCGGTTATGGCTACTCTACGGTTGAAGCCCGAGTAAAAGACAGTCCATCATATCTGCAAAAATATGGATGATCAATGCCAGGCCCAGTAATCGTGTTGCTTTAAAAAAGGGTAAAATACAATAAAACCCAATGGCCCATAAACTATGTAAAGGATGAAACCCAATACTGCAGCGATCTGGATCGAAAATTGGGGTAGCCAGCAAGTGGTCCAAATCAATGAGCATTCCTGCCCATAAGATCAATATCACCTTTATTCTATTGTCCTTAAAGAAGAAAAAGCCAATAAGTATGGGAACCACAAAGTGAATGCCGTAATGGATCAGGAATCTAGTCATCCAAAAAGTTGAGTGGTATAGTCTTCAAATAGGTCAGCGCATTGGTTCCTTCATTGAACAATAGATCCAAAACGCTCAGGTTAGGCACAAAACCGTGTCGTTCCTCGAAAACTTGGATATAGGCTGGCATGGGTGCTTCCAATCTTTTTTTGGCTTCAACCAAAAACCGGGCATCCTCATAGTCTTTCGTGGTGGGTGAAAAGCTTTTGGTTGTCTCCAATGGAATTTCAACTCCCAAACAATCCCCGATTGCCTTTATTGTTTTCAGATTAAATTCAAAAAGAGAGCTTTCCTTGCGTTCAAACAGGGGCTTAAGGTCATCCTCATAGAACTCAAAAAAGGGTGAGGTGCGGTAGGAAGTCTCCAACGTACGCCAATGCAACCGCTGCCATGGAGTGCTATCATCAGTCATAACATCTAGATATTTTTGTCGCCCTTCGGTGCCTCCTACATGTTTTATTGGAATGTTGAGCATGTGCTTGCCCTGATCCGTGCAGATATAGCACCTATTTCGATATGTCTGCTTTTGGAAATTGTCATGCGCCTCCCAAACCACATTTTTTTGTACAATCACTGCGAAAGTCGCAATGCTTGGAAAATAGGTTGGATGGATCAATGTTTTCAAGGAAGGACAACTTAGCTTTCTTGTTTGGCTTTCTTTTTACGTCGTTTTCTAAAGAAATCGAACACAAACCATCCACCCAATACCATTAGAAAGTACTTTAGGTAGGAGACCGGCTCACCACTTCCTCCGACGGTAGTGAAAATTCGCTCCCAACGTGGTTTCCAGTTGAACAGGCCGTCATTGAAGTTGTCAAAACTCAACCACAAGAAAAC
The DNA here is from genome assembly GCA_028284725.1 of Allomuricauda sp. Lineage (GTDB taxonomy): Bacteria > Bacteroidota > Bacteroidia > Flavobacteriales > Flavobacteriaceae > Flagellimonas. Next base: position 3,057 of record JANQRD010000119.1, read on the forward strand.
AGGCTTGCCTACAATATGATTGGCAGGTACGTAGCCCCAGGTACGGCTATCCTCCGAATGGTCGCGATTGTCTCCCATCATCCAATAGTAGTCTTGCTTGAAGGTGTAAGAATCTGCTTCTGTACCATTAATGAGCACCTTTTGCCCTCGAACTTCCACATCATTATACTCATAATCTCGTATAATTTTCTTGTACAAAGGGATGGTCTTGTAATCGATGGCAACTGTTGCTCCCGCTTTTGGAATATAGATAGGGCCAAAATTATCATTGTTCCAGGGATAGAAGTTCGGTTTTTGGGGAAAGGCACCAACGTAGACGCCTTTGCCCTCATTGGTACGCACTATGGAATCAATATCGGAACGACTGCGTAATGCTTCGACCATTTCATCCGTCAAATTGGCCACTCGAGATCTTGGTCGTTCCTCGGTCAGTGCCAAGCGAAGTTGACGAATCACCTCTGTGGGAATTCCTTTTTCACGAGTAATCAGTTCTATTTTTCCATCTGGGGTACGATTAGCCCCCAACACGAAAGGGGATAAGGCGTTATATTGGTTTTGATTGATATTCGTGGCTATATACTTCCTGAGGTAGTCCGAAGCATCAATTTCTTCCAACAACCTACTGGACACACCCTTACTGGAATAAAGCGTATAGTCGTACATCACCTTTGCACGATCGGAAAGCTGCAGTTCTTTACCATTGATATGGACGAAGCCATCGATTACGGCAAGGGAATCTCCGGGAGTACCCACACAGCGCTTTACATAATTGGATTTTTTATCGATGGGTTTTTTGACCGCCTTTTCGGCCTTAAAGAATTGATAAAGTGTATCAGAGGGCAGACTGAAAACCACAATATCGTTTTTTTTCACCTCTTCAAAACCCGGTAGCCTCAGGTAGGGCAGCTGTAGTTTATTGATCCAGGAGGTTTTATAGGTTTCCGGATTTACATCGGCCAAATAGGATCTCTTTTTGAGTCCAGGAATGGTATCATGAACCATAGGCGCGGCCAATGTGGTCATAGGCACCCGTGCACCGTAATGAAACTTGCTCACAAATAAAAAATCCCCAATACGAAGTGTGCGTTCCAAGGAGCCTGTCGGAATCACATAAGGTTGAATGAAATAGGTATGCACAAAAGTCGCGGCAACAATGGCAAACACTATGGAACTCACCCATTCGCCCAAACCGGTTCTGGGTTTTAGACTTCTATCTTCGATGTATTTTACATCCTCGGCATAATTGACGTAAAAAATGTAAAACCCAAGGGTAAGGATGACCAACCAAGTGTCTAAAAGCTTGCTTTTGCCAAAACTTCTAATGGTCTCGACCCAAACCACCGGAAACATCAAA
>JANQRD010000127.1 GCA_028284725.1 Allomuricauda sp.
ATTTGCTCCGTTCCCCAACAAACTGATCGCTTTTGTTTTTAAAAAGTACATTAAAGGAGGTGAGACTGCCATAGATTCTTGTGATATATTGTTGTAAGTCCACCTTTTCCTGGTCGTCCAGGTTTTTACTGCTATTGATTTTTTGTTCCATCACCCGAATACGATCACGCACCATTACAATTTTATGAAAAAAGGTGTCTATGGGCATTTCCTTATTCGCCAAAGCGTCTCCGGGTTCCAAAATCAGCTTACCGCCCTTCCATTTATCGGCCAGGGCCACTTTTTCATGGGTATCACTCCACTTTTTCAAAATTTTGACCAAGGAACGTTCCACGTCAAAAAAACTTACTGAGTCCACCTCATCCTCCACTCCCTCAATCACTTCAAAATCAGAATCAATATCAATGGTTTCCAATCCATTTTCCAAAAAAGTGACCCAATAATGTCTGGATGACACATTGGTTACCACCCCTTTTCCGTAGTCAGGATGGTCGATACGCGAACCTATGCCGAGTAGTTTCATATAATTTTAAATGTTTAAAAGATTATTATGTTTCAAAATAATAGTGCGTTTGCTGAAGCATCCGAAGTAGAAAGGACAATCCCGCTAATCCAAAAATAGCTTACTCACTTTCAAAAGCCAATAGGGAAGTATAAAAATCTTGATAGATTGCTTTGGCGTTTATGGAATTGTAAAATGTGACCATCTTGTTCCCACTATCCCGGGAAGTTTGCACCTGGGTGGTCGATGCCATTTCGGGATGGATATATGCAGCAATCAGCGCCAAATCCCAAAGAACGCGATTCCGCCTGGATCCATCAAGGTGGGTTATCCATCGCTCCAAAAGGAACTTACCCAAAAAATGCTGTTCTGTTTTTGCCTCCAACTCCTCAAAATCAATTTGCATATCCACGGCCACATTAACCGGCATAATATGCATCTCCACTTCAGAATCCAGCAAAAAGTCCAAAGCATAGGGATCCATAAGTGGGTTGAAATCGTTTCGCTTCAATACCTTTTTTTCAAAATCCATGGTCGTGCCCAACCAATGTACTTTGAGCTTTTTTGCGATCTGTGGCTCAATGTAAACTGCCGAAGCAACATTGGTCAAAGCGCCTAAAGCAAGTATCGTAAGCTCCCCGGAAGTTTTCGCCTTAGCAATAATTTCATACGCCGCAGCTGAATGCTGTGCACGGTCACCCCAGTCGTACATGCGGGCGGTGGCGCCCCTCAAGGTTTTGACTTCCAATCCCATTTCACCTAATAATTGTTGATTCAGTCTGTGACTGTTTTCCATAGACCCGTCAATGGTCCAATGACTTGTTTGCCAATGTGCTGCGTTCAGCGTCATAACCTCCACCGAAGGTTCCATAAGGATTCGTGCCAGCGCATAAAAGTCATCAACCTCATTTCCCGTATCTGCATCAACTATTATTTTTCGGACTTGTTGGCTTTTCGCAGTGAAACCAATTAGGATTATAAGAACTAGTCCCATTGTTTTCAAAAACCTTGAAAATTTTAGCATTCTTTTCTTTTTTGAAAAAGATAGGTGTTGTTCATTAATTTACAAAATAGCAACTCTACCTTACTTCCTTTTTAAGTCCCAAATCGCTATTTTTGAAGTTTGCTATGATTTTATGATCAACTTCGAGGAACATATTGAAGTACGCGGTGCCCGTGTGCACAATCTTAAGAATATCGATGTTACAATTCCGCGTGAAAAACTCGTAGTAATTACGGGTCTGTCTGGAAGTGGTAAATCCTCACTGGCCTTTGATACCATTTATGCAGAAGGACAGCGCAGGTATATCGAAACCTTTTCGGCCTATGCAAGGCAGTTTTTGGGCGGATTGGAACGGCCAGATGTGGATAAAATTGACGGCCTCTCCCCTGTTATTGCCATTGAGCAAAAAACCACGTCCAAGTCACCCCGGTCTACTGTTGGTACCATAACCGAAGTATATGATTTTCTGCGCCTGCTTTTTGCACGTGCAGGAGACGCCTACAGCTACAACACAGGAGAAAAAATGGTCAGCTACAGTGATGAACAGATTAAAAATCTCATTATTGAGGCATACCGCGATAAAAGAATCAATGTTTTGGCTCCTGTGGTAAAGTCCCGAAAAGGACACTATCGGGAACTTTTTGAACAAATTGCTAAACAAGGCTTTGTAAAGGTAAGGGTGGACGGTGAGATTATGGATATCACCAAAGGAATGAAGGTCGACCGCTATAAGACCCATGATATTGAAATCGTCATTGATCGACTCAAGGTGCTGGAAAGCGAGGACTTTCACAAACGCCTAAATGAGACCATTAACACGGCCATGTACAGTGGTAACAATGTACTCATGGTGCTGGAGGAAGGTGAGACCGAGCCGCGTTATTTCAGTCGGGATTTGATGTGTCCCTCAACGGGCATCTCCTATCCCACTCCAGAACCCAATACCTTTTCCTTCAATTCCCCAAAAGGAATGTGCCCCGTTTGCAATGGTTTGGGGCATGTTTACGAAGTAAACGAGCAAAAAATCTTTCCGAATAAAAAACTGTCCATCCAAGGTGGAGGAATAGCCCCCTTGGGAGAGTATAAAAAATCCTGGGCATTTAAACAGTTGGAGACCATTGCGCAACGTTATGGCTTTGAAATGACCGATGCTATCGAAAAAATTCCTGCGGAGGCTATGGATGTGATTTTGAATGGTGGCAAGGATAGTTTCGAGGTCGATTCCAAAACACTTGGGGTTAAACGACAATACAAAATTGATTATGAAGGTATCTCCAACTTCATAAAAACTCAGTTCGAAGAAGCCAATTCCACTTCCATTAAACGTTGGGCCAAAGATTACATGGATAAAATTTCGTGTCCAAGCTGCGAAGGTGCCCGCTTACGCAAAGAATCACTCTACTTTAAGGTAGGCGGAAAAAATATTGCCGAATTGGCAAAATTGGATATCGCCGAGTTGGCAGATTTTTTCAAGAGCTTGGAAAATGAACTGGAGGGTAATCAAAAGAAAATAGCAGAGGAAATTATAAAGGAAATCAAGACTAGGATTCAATTTTTGTTGGATGTAGGACTGGATTACCTTTCCTTGAACCGGAGTTCAAAGTCACTCTCTGGTGGCGAAGCACAGCGCATTCGCTTGGCAACACAGATAGGTTCCCAATTGGTAGGAGTGCTCTATATTTTGGATGAACCCAGTATTGGGCTTCACCAAAGAGATAATGAGCGACTCATAAACTCCTTGGAATCACTACGGGATATTGGAAATTCTGTTATCGTAGTGGAACACGATAGGGATATGATCGAACATGCCGACCATGTCATTGATATTGGCCCCAAGGCGGGGCGCCATGGTGGTGAAATCATTTCCGAAGGAAAACCAACGGATTTGGAAAAGCACAATACCCTAACGGCACAATATATTTCTGGGGAATTGGAAATTCCGGTGCCCCTGAATCGAAGAAAAGGTTCTGGTAAAAAAATTGTGCTCACCGGATGCACAGGGAACAATCTTAAAAACGTTACAGCAGAATTTCCATTGGGAAAATTGATAGGAGTAACAGGAGTCTCTGGTAGTGGAAAGTCAACCCTGATCAATGAGACCCTTTACCCCATTATGAACGCGCATTATTTCAACGGTGTCAAAAAACCGATGCCCTATAAGAAAATAACAGGGCTTGAACATGTCGATAAGGTCATCGACATCAACCAATCTCCCATTGGACGAACCCCTCGATCCAATCCAGCAACCTACACCGGGGTATTCAGCGAGATCCGATCATTGTTTTCGAAAACCACAGAGGCGACCATACGCGGCTATAAACCTGGTCGTTTTAGCTTTAACGTTGCCGGGGGACGTTGTGAAACCTGTCAGGGAGGTGGTCTGAAGGTAATTGAAATGAATTTTCTTCCAGATGTCTATGTCGAATGCGAAACTTGCAATGGAAAACGTTTTAATAGGGAGACCCTTGAGATTCGGTACAAAGGCAAGTCGATTGCCGATGTGTTGGAAATGACCATCAACGAAGCGGTGGACTTTTTTGAAAACATTCCAAAAATCCACCGAAAGTTGAAAACCATTAAAGATGTCGGGCTTGGCTATATTTCATTAGGACAGCAGTCCACTACCCTCTCCGGAGGAGAGGCGCAACGGGTGAAATTAGCGACCGAACTGTCCAAAAGGGATACAGGAAATACCTTCTACATCCTGGATGAGCCCACTACCGGGCTTCATTTCGAGGATATTCGGGTGCTTATGGAAGTTTTGAACGAATTGGTGGACAAAGGGAATACCATTTTGGTGATAGAGCACAATATGGATGTGATAAAAATGATGGACCATATCATCGACATCGGATATGAAGGCGGCAGAGGTGGTGGAATGATAGTCGCCAAGGGTACTCCTGAGGAAGTGGCCAAAGACAATAAAAGTTATACGGCAAGGTTTTTAAAAAAGGAACTGGATAATGCCAAGGGCAGGATTGCCCCAGCGGTTTGATAAAGTTATACAAATGCGAAAAGAACAACACCACAAAGGGTGGAACGAAATAAAGACCAATGATTCCTGGGCAATTTTCAAAATCATGGGTGAGTTTGTCAATGGTTTTGAAAAGATGAGCGAAATTGGGCCATGTGTATCCATTTTTGGATCGGCAAGAACTAGGCCAGGAGGCCAATATTATGATATGGCGATTCAAGTGGCCAAAAGTGTTGCTGAAGCCGGTTATGGCATCATTACCGGAGGTGGGCCAGGAATCATGGAAGCTGGAAACAAAGGAGCCAACTTGGCCGGAGGCACTTCGGTGGGGCTCAACATAGACCTTCCTTTTGAACAGCACGACAATCCATATATCGATGACGATAAGAATCTTGATTTTGACTACTTTTTTGTGAGAAAGGTTATGTTTGTAAAGTATTCCCAGGGATTTGTGGTCATGCCTGGAGGATTTGGCACGTTGGATGAGCTCTTTGAAGCCATTACCTTGATTCAAACCAATAAGATTCATAAGTTCCCGATCATTTTGGTTGGGTCAACTTTTTGGGAAGGTTTGATGGATTGGATCAAGGATACTATGCTCGGTGCGGGGAACATAAGCCCTAAAGATTTAGATTTAATAAAGATTGTGGACACCGCGGATGAAGTAGTAAAGATTATAGATGCATTCTACAAGGGTCGTGATTTGAGCCCGAATTTTTAACCTGCATAGCCTTGGCAAACAGGAGTCTTCCCTTTCAGTTTATCGCATTTTTGATTTGCGCATTTAGTAGCCCCACCATCATTGGGCAACACAAAAATGAGATTTCAGCTACCTTAAATGACTCCACCAAAGAAATTCAAATTCGTCAAAAGTTCACCTACACCAATCACTCTGAAGATGGCCTATCCGTACTTTATTTCAATGATTGGAACCATGCTTATGCCAATAAGAATACGGCCTTGGCCAAACGTTTTGGAGAAGAATTCAATCGAAGTCTCCATTTGGCAAAAGATAAGGAAAGGGGAAATACCACAATTGTAAGTATTGTAGATGATTCCTATGCTGGGCTGGACTGGGGCAGATTAAAAAACAGGGATATTATAAGGGTGAAGCTTAAAGAAAT
>JANQRD010000131.1 GCA_028284725.1 Allomuricauda sp.
GTCTTGAGTGTGGCGGCTCTGATGGTTTTTCGGGCATAACCGCTAATCCTTTGATCGGCCTGGTCTCTGATAAGATAAACGCACTTGGTGGACAAACCATATTAGCTGAGTTTCCAGAACTTTGTGGAGTAGAGCAAGATATTATCGACCGGTGCTCAGAAGTAATCGTGGCCGAGAAATTCATCAGGATAATGGAAACTTACAACGATCGGGCAAAAAAATTAGGCTCCGGTTTTGAAAAGAACCCTTCTCCAGGAAACATAAAAGATGGTTTGATCACTCATGCAATTAAGTCGGCCGGTGCCGCAACCAAAGGTGGTAGAGCGCCTGTGGCAGATGTTGTAGACTATGGTGAATATATTTCCAAAAGTGGGCTCAATCTCTTGTGTACCCCCGGGAATGATGTAGAATCTACAACAGGTTTGGCAGGAGCGGGCGCCAATCTAATTCTGTTCTCGACAGGTCTTGGAACACCCACGGGGAACATAATATGTCCGGTGATTAAAATATCATCAAATTCTGAGCTCCCCGACCGAATGAAAGATATTATAGATTTTGATGCGGGGAGATTGGTTTCAGAAGGAAAATCGTTCGAAGAACTTTCTGAAGAATTAATTGATCAAATCATTGAAGTGGCCAGCGGAAGACAGCTAACCTGTGCTACCGAATTGGGACAAGATGATTTTATTCCATGGAAAAGAGGAATTTCTTTGTAATTGGGTGTTTATTTTTCAACTGAAAATATGCAGTTCATAGGCATCCACTTTTCGCCGGGCTTTGCGCCAGGTAAAGCCTCTTGGTATTTCCACATTAGTGCCTCCCAGTCCTGTACTTTAGGGTTTTCTTGATCGGCTTTTGCTTTCTCTTCAAGTGAAAAATCATCATTGGCTTCGATCATCATAAACATTCTGCTCCCCCATCTAAATATTTCCATACGTATAATTCCAGAATCCAAGATGCTCTGTTCGATTTCAGGCCATACCCTTTGGTGATGGTCTTCATATTCTGCAATAAGCTTCGGATTGTTTTTAAGGTCTAATGTGAGCGCATAGCGTTTCATTGTTCTATTTTAAACTTTTTGAAATTTTGTAGCTCTGAATCCATAAAATGCTACTACCAAGAAACAGATCAAGGGCAATATGAATGAATATTTTACTTCTGGTATGCCCATGATTACTCGGTCATCATAGTTGCTCCCACCCAAATCCAGAATCAGTCCTTGCAATACGGGCATAAAGGCACCTCCAACAATGGCCATGACTAAAAATGCAGAGCCAGGTTTGGCATCGTCCCCCAATCCTTTAAGAGCAATCCCATATATGGTAGGAAACATGGTGGACATACAAAACGAAATCATTACTAAAGAATACAATCCTGCTTTGTTCTTTAAAAAAATGGTGCCCAGGCAAAAAACAATGGCCAAAAAAGCCAGAAGCATGAGTAATTTTCCAGGATTAATGAACTTTAAGAAGTAGGTGGAAGCAAACCTGCCAATCAAAAAAACAACTAGTGCCGCGTACGCATAGTTTACAGCGTCCTGATTATTGATACCAAGGTTTTCGGCATAATGATAGATGTACGTCCAACACATGATCTGAGCACCCACATAAAAAACCTGGGCAATGACCCCTCCTAAAAAATGTTCTTTTTTAAAAATTCTTTTTATGGAATCCCACATGTCATTCTTTCTGTTTTGGGTGGTCTTTTTTTCTGGCATCTTTACTAGAGATATTATCACCAATATGAAAATGACAAAAAGTCCCAGGCCAACGTAAGGATCTCTTATGACCATCAGGTCGGCTGTACGTACCGCTGCTCTGGCTGGTCCTTCCAGGGATTCGTAAATCGAATTGCCACTACTATCCACATCATCGGACTGCAGGGCAGAAAGGATGAAGGCCTGTGCCACAAATAAACCAGACAACGCACCTACCGGATTAAAAGACTGCGCCAGATTTAGTCTTCTGGTAGCTGTTTCTTCAGATCCCATATCCAAAATAAAAGGGTTCGCAGTAGTTTCTAAAAATGCCAATCCAAAGGTCAGCACGTATAAGGCTATCAAGAAAAATGTATAGTGCTCTTCTGCAGCAGCAGGATAGAACAGCAGTGCCCCTAAAGCATATAAGACCAGACCAACCAAAATACCGGTTTTATAGGTGTACTTTCGGGCCACATAGGCCGCTGGAAGTGCCATAGTAAAATAACCGCCGTAAAATGCAGCCTGTACCCAAGACGCCTGGGTGTTGCTTAAATCCAGCACCTTTTTGAAGGCTGACACCATAGGGTTTGTAATATCATTCGCAAAGCCCCAAAGTGCAAAAAGAGAGGTTATGAGTATAAAGGGGAGCAACATCTTTTTGGCTACGATCGGCGTCTTCGGGTTGGTCTTCATAGCGCGATATTGATTTATAATGAGCGGTCTAAATGCGTATATCCCCCATCGACAAAAACCAGCTGACCCGTGGTGTGGCTAGAGACATCGGACATTAGAAAAGCCACCGTACTTGCAATTTCCCTTGCCTCGGTCATCCTTTTTTCGAAAGGAATTTTATCTGTAATAGATTTCAATTTTTTTTCCGGGTCCGGAAAAGTGTTAATCCATTTTTGATATAATGGAGTGAAGCACTCAGCCACAATTACAGCATTGACCCGTATGGCATATGGCAGGAGCTCTACGGCCCATTCCCTTGTTAAGGAGTTACGCCCCCCATTGGCAGCTGCATAACCCGATGTGCCTCCCTGACCGGTCTCGGAAGCTTTAGAACCGATGTTGACTATGGCTCCTTTGCTTTTTTTCAACATGGGAAGAGCATAATGTGCCATTAAATAATAGTGTATCAGGTTTTTATGCAAAGAGCTCACAAATTCTTCATAGCTTCCCTCTTCAAGACCCACCCCATCATTGACACCAGCGTTGTTAACCAAACCATCAATCCGACCGAACTGCTTTACTACCGATTCAATGGCGTTTTTACATTGCTCGGGATCGGTTAACTCAGCAAAAGCGTAACCTACCTTGCCTCCACTTTTTTCAATGTTTTTGGCAGTATCCATTATACTCGGTTTGTTTCTTCCAATAATGAAGGGAACGGCCTTTTCCTCAACCAGTATTTGACTAATGGCCAACCCAATACCTTTTGATCCGCCAGTTACTACAATTACCTTATCCTTCAAGTTCAAATCCATAATTATACTTTTGCTCAAAAGTAAGCCTTCACATGTTGCTTGGAAACACCTAATCCTTCTATGCCAAGTTCAACCACATCGCCTGGTTTAAGGTATTTTGGTGGATTAAAACCCAGACCCACACCAGAGGGGGTGCCGGTAGAAATGATATCACCGGGCAGTAGAGACATAAACTGACTAATATAGCTCACCACTTGCTGAACGTTAAAGATAAAATCTGAAGTTGAGCTTTGTTGTACGGTCTCACCATTTAGTTTTAGCCAAAGGTCAAGATTATTGGGGTCTTTTATTTCTTTCTTGGTCGCTATAAAAGGACCGACGGGGGCAAAGGTATCACATCCTTTTCCCTTGCACCATTGCCCTTCTCTTTCAATTTGAAAGCTGCGCTCGCTATAATCATTGTGCAGCATGTATCCAGCAACATGATTAAGGGCCTGATCTTCAGATACATAAGAAGCTTTATTACCTATTACTATGGCAAGCTCCACCTCCCAGTCTGTCTTATGGCTGTTCTTCGGGAGGATGAGATTATCATTGGGGCCTACAATAGCTGATGTGGATTTAAAGAAAAGAACAGGCTCCTTAGGTATGGCCATACCGCTCTCCTTGGCATGTTGAGCGTAATTGAGACCTACGCACACAATCTTTGAAGGTCTGGTAAGAGGTGGGGCCCATCGGACAGAATTGTCAACTTTAGGGCACTTATCCTGATTGATTTTAAGCCAAGACTCCAAACCCGCTATCCCGTGGTTTCCAAAGAAATCTTCATTGTAGTCTTGTCCAAATGCCGAGACATCTATTCTACTACCATCGGGTAGTTGAACTCCCGGCCTTTCATTTCCTGGTTCTCCAAATCGTATTAGTTTCACGCTTATGTATTTAGTTTTATAAACCCACCGTCTATGGGAAAGTCGGTCCCTGTAATAAATGATGCTTCATCAGAACAAAGGTATACCGCCAAATAACCTACCTCCTCTGGGTTGGCCATACGTCCAATGGGTTGTGTTTTCGACAATTTTTCAAACATTTCCTTTTCCTGTCCAGGATAGTTCTTTGCAATAAATCCGTCAACAAATGGAGTATGTACCCTTGCAGGTGAAATACTGTTACATCTTATACCGTCTTGTAGATAGTCTTTAGCTACGGAATTGGTCATGGCAAGAACCGCACCTTTAGACATTGAGTAGGCAAAGCGATGATTGAGGCCTACATGCGATGCAACCGATGCCATATTAATAATTGTGCCTCCTCGCTCTTTCATGTGAGGAATAATAGCATACATACAGTTGTAAACACCTTTGATGTTTACGTTGTAAAGACGGTCCAACTCAGTTTCCGAAGTGTTTTCAATATCACCCACATGGGCAATACCTGCATTGTTTACCAGAATGTCTATACAATCTTGGGCAATGATTCTATCAATCACTTCTTTAGCCTGACTCTGGTCAGAAACATCACAAAGATGTGCCTCTATCTGACCCCCACGCTGCTTTAGCTGTGCCGCCAATTCTTGTGCTTGGTCATAGTCCATTTCAAGCATATGCACTTTGGCCCCTTGTTCAACAAAGGACTCAGAAATTGCCTTACCTATTCCGCTGGCACCACCAGTGACAACCGCAGTCTTTCCTGTTAGACCAAATCTCATAAATTGTTTTTTACAAAGCTACTTTGCCATCTTAGGCTCTGCAACCAATTAAAATGCAGGATTGCATATTTTTTTTGCAGCTATAATCATTGATTAAGGTGTTGTTTATGAAATCGTGCATATTTTGAGGGAGACATTTTGTTTATCACCTTGAATTGTCGATTAAAGTTCGATAAGTTGTTGAAGCCAGATTCATAAGCTATGGTCGTAATGTTTTCGTCACTTTCCAATAACATCTTACAGGCATAGCCAACTCGAATTTCATTGAGGTACGTAGTGAAGGTCTTGCGATGGAGGCGCTTAAAAAAACGGCTGAATGCAGATGGGTTCATCCCTACATATTGAGCCACATCCTTGGAATTTATGTTGTTCTTAAAGTTCTTGTAGACATACTCATAGATAGTATCAAGACGTTTGTTCTTAGTCTTGAAGAAGGTATCTAAAAAACTTGAACTAGATAATATTTGATAGTCTCGATGTAATGCAAGGGTTTGCAGGAGCCCGATTAATTTTATCATTTGATCAAAGGGCTCTAAATGTAAAAGAGCTTTAATATCGTTCTTGACCGTTCTCTTAAGATTAAGAAATTTGATGCCCCTATTAGACATTTCAATCATTTCTTTAATCTTGCGTGTCTCTGGGGCGTCTAAAAAAGCCTCTCCTAAAAAATCTTTTCTAAAATGAATTGAGATTGCCTCAGCCATTTGCTCAGGACGCTTTTCAAAATACTTCTCATCATTGAGCCACATATGGGGTACATCCTTGCCAATAAGAACGACCTCACCACCTTCAAATCGCTCAATATGGTCTCCGATAAAATGGGTTCCAGTGCTCTTGACCACATACACCAATTCTAATTCAGGGTGATAATGCCACACCTTTAAAAAATGTGGGTAAGAATTGTACGATACATTGAAGGAATGATCTTTAGAATTGGTACGGTCCAATAAATGCAACTTCATTTGCTAAAAGTAATCGATGACAATATATTCATATGAAATTAACATATATACACGAAACTTTGCTCTTTTGGCAAAAAATATATCATTTCTGGTCATTTGATGTGTAGCTATTTATACTCGCAGTAGCTTTCTTTAATTTTTTAATCTAAAACATGTCCCTTCACCACATTGAGCCAGAAAAAATATATTCAATCCTGTCATGAGAATAGATGCACACCAACATTTTTGGAAGTATGACTCTTTTCATCATGCTTGGATTAATGAGAGCATGTATCCGATACGTAAAGATTTCATGCCCGGAGACCTATGGCCGATTCTAAAAGAAAACAATATTGATGGCTCTATAGCTGTTCAGGCGTTACAAAGTGAAACAGAAACTGAATTTCTGCTGGCTTGCGCAGAAAAAAATGCATTTATAAAAGGTGTTGTTGGATGGCTTAATTTATTAAGTAAAAATGTTGAAGAGCGATTGCTACACTATTCAAAAAATAAATTATTCAAAGGTGTAAGACATATTGTTCAGGCAGAAGCAGATGAATTTATGCTACAACCTGATTTTCAATATGGGCTAAGCAAACTGGAGCCCAACAACCTTACCTATGATATTTTAATATTTCCACACCAACTAAAGGCAGCATGTGTATTGGTTAAAAAATTTCCGCTTCAGAAATTTGTGGTGGACCATTTAGCCAAACCTCTGATAAAGGATGGTATTATAGATGGTTGGAAACAGGACATAGAAGAACTGGCCAAGTTTCCAAACGTACACTGCAAAGTATCCGGATTTGCTACAGAAGCAGATAAGGAATCTTGGGAACCATCTCACTTTAAACCTTATCTGGATATTATTTTTAATGCTTTCGGAACAGATAGGATACTTTACGGATCTGATTGGCCGGTCTGTCTACTTGCTGCGGACTACCGCGAGCAGCTTGGGGTTGTTGAGTCGTATATTGAAAATTTTTCCGAAGAAGATAAAAAGAAAGTTATGGGGGAAAATGCTGTAACATTTTACGCATTAGAAACCTAGTAAAATTATGAAGTTTAATATCAAGTGCTTAGCTGTTATCTTACTTTGTGTACTGATCTCCTGCTCAAAAGAAGTTCAACTACCAGATCCTTTCGGACCCGTACCGTCGGAACGCCAACTGGCATGGCATACTATGGAGTACTACGCGTTCGTCCATTTTAATATGAATACGTTTACCAATATGGAATGGGGTTTCGGCGATGAAAAACCGACCCTATTCAACCCTACCCAACTAGATACAAGACAATGGGCGAGAACAATCAAAGAGGCCGGGATGAAAGGAATCATTATAACTGCAAAACATCATGATGGCTTTTGCTTATGGCCCTCAAAATATACTGAGCATTCAGTAAAAAACTCTCCGTGGAAGAATGGACAGGGTGATTTGATAAAGGAATTATCTGAGGCATGTAAAGAATACGGCCTTAAGATGGGAATATACCTGTCGCCCTGGGATCGTAATCATGCCGATTATGGAGAATCTGAGTATGTGGAGTACTTTCAAAATCAGCTTCGTGAACTTTTGACAAACTATGGAGAAATCTTTGAGGTTTGGTTTGACGGTGCCAACGGTGGTTCGGGTTATTACGGAGGTGCCAACGAAACTAGAAAAATAGATAATAAAAGTTATTACCAGTGGGACAAGGTCATTCCCATAGTGAGGGAGCTTCAACCAAATGCGGTCGTTTTTAGCGATTGGGGGCCTGATGTCCGTTGGGTCGGAAACGAAGAGGGTTGGGCCAATGAAACCAATTGGAGTATTTTAAGGCGGAACGAAGTTTATCCCGGCTATGAAAAGCGTGAGGAGTTGCAGTCCGGACATGAAAACGGAACCCACTGGGTGCCCGCTGAATGTGATGTCTCTATTCGGCCAGGCTGGTACTACCATCAATATGAGGATGATAAAGTAAAGTCTTTAGAGCATTTGGTCAAAATCTATTATCAATCTGTTGGAAGGAACGCATCTCTTTTACTAAATCTACCCGTTGACACAAGGGGACTCGTGCATGAGAACGATGTAAAGCAACTTTTGGCGCTCAAGCATCAAATTGATAAAGACTTTGCCAATAATTTAGTTGAAGAGGCGGAAATTTTTGCCACAAACCATAGAGGTGGTAGCAAAACCTATGCCCCCTCAAAAACTATTGACGACAGTTTCGAAACTTATTGGGCCACAGATGACAGTGTTACCGAGGCCAGTATTACCATGGCATTTGACCGACCTAAAGAAATTAATAGAATCGTCTTGCAAGAGTACATTCCACTTGGGCAACGCATCTCCAAATTTACTTTGGAAATTGAAGTTGATCAAAAATGGCAACAGATATCTTCAGGGTCCACAATAGGATACAAGCGCATTTTGAGTTTTGATACTGTAGAAGCAAGTAAGTTTAGGTTACATATAAAAGCCAAAGCGGCAATAACAATTGCAAACATAGGTATGTATCGAGCACCTAATCTTCTCACCGAACCAACAATCTCTAGGGATATGGAAGGTAATGTTTCTATGAATGTTGCCGATAAAAACATTCAGATATACTACACAACAGATGGTACCAAGCCAAACAAAACTTCAAAGAGATATGTTGCTCCGTTTCTGGTTAAAACTCCAACGACGATAAAGGCCATTGCCTACAATCCGGAAGATAAAGAAGAAACCGCAGTCAAGACTCAGTATTTTGATATCCCAAAAAAAGAGTGGAAAATTAGCAGCCTTAATGGTACGCCGTTGGAAAAACAGGCCATTGACAATAATCCCAAAACTGATTGGAAAGTCAATACCGCGGAGCTTTCCAATTACAGTATAGATCTGGGGAATTCTTACACTATAAAAGGATTGACCTATTTGCCCACGCAGCACAAAAACAAAACAGGACTAATTGAAAACTACAGCGTGTATGGCAGTGTCGATGGAAAAAGTTGGTCACAAGTTGCCCAAGGTGAATTCGCCAATATTAAAGCCAATCCCATCAAACAACAAATCTTCTTCGAACAACCATTTTTTGGTAGATATGTTGCACTCAAGGCTGAAAAAACCCTTAATGACACCGATGAAATAATCATTGCAGAAATAGATGTTATCACAGCAAAAAGTAAAAAATAGCCTGTTCAGCTTGTGATAGTAAGTGACAACTACTTATTGAGCTACCTTTTGGCCATCTATGGATTGTTGTTAAAATTTAAAGAATAGTCACAGTTAATCAAAAAGTTCTTCAGTTTCTTTTCCCTGCGGCCTCCTAATTGTGTTATGAGCTGCCTTTGGGCAAAAACGTACCGAAACTTGCCAAATTAGTAATGGAAAATGGCTTATTAAGGCCTTAATTTCATATGGTGAAAATATGCCGCGATGGCATCATGTGTACACTTTTAAGATAAAAAACAACATGAGCTCTTTGAGAGAGCAATACACTTGTGTTGGTTGCAGCCGATCACGAAGCTGGAGTTTTTACTTTTAAGTGGTGGGGGTGGAGGCCATAAAACATAGTTTCTAAGTTCTCTACCTTAAGTCATTCAGCCAGTATGGTATCAATTTTTGCCTTTGGGCCAGGGTCACATGGGTTTGCGGGTATCAATGAAAACAATGATATACATAAAAAGTAATGAAATCGATATTTCTACTTGAGATAGAAGTAAAGTAGCATTGCACTCGCCACTTTACTCAGTAAAAAAGATAAAAAAGTAAGTTTAGTTAGTTTTAATATTTATTTGAGTTAGTGGAGTTTTATTCTAAGAGGGTGTGGTACTTAACACAAAACCGCACCCTCTTTTATTTGCATTTTAAGGAGTTGTTTATACTATCGGAATTTAAGGAGTCAATCAATGTTCTTCATTAAACGGATAGGTTTTTGAACCTAAAAGCAAGAAAATATCGGAAAATGTCAAATAAATGGTAGATAATGAAGATAGTGAGCTTTATTTTAGCTAAACAAAGCTATACTATTTTAAGGGCAGTTACTATACAGTGTCTGATATGAATCAGATATTTTGCATTAAAAGGATACTATTTATTGGTTGTTTGCTCATTTTGGCCAATTGTGGGGTAGACAAACCAAAAGAGGTGGTTTTGGCCGAAAAGGACTTGCCAGAAGCTATTGACTTCAATTATCATATTAAACCCATTCTTTCCGACAAGTGCTTCGCATGTCATGGACCAGATGCAAATAATCAAAAGGGAGGATTGCGTCTTGACATAGCTGATTCCGCATATGCGACCTTGGCCTCTGGAAGAGGTAAAGCCATTAATCCTGGAAGCCTTAGAAATAGCCAAGTTTACCATCGAATAGTTTCAGAAAATCCTGAACTGGTAATGCCTCCGCCAGAGTCCAATCTCTCACTTAGTCCGAAAGAGATTGCCTTAATAAGCAAATGGATTAGGCAAGGAGCGGAATACAAGCCCCATTGGGCCTTTACTAAGCCCATTAAAAGTAAAGTCCCAAAATCAGGTGAAAAGTGGTCCAATAACGAAATAGATCGCTTTATTGCGGCAACTTTCGAACACCATAAAATAAAACCATCTCCCGAGTCACGTCGAGAAGTACTCATAAGAAGGTTGTATTTTGATTTAATCGGCCTCCCCCCTTCTGTTGAAGAAATAACACGATTAGTGTCCAATTCTGACCCCAATTATTATGAAAAACTGGTAGATAGTTTAATGGCACTACCAGCCTTTGGTGAACGAATGGCCGCACATTGGCTGGATGTGGCCCGTTTTGCCGACAGCGAGGGATATTTGGACGATTTTCATCACGAGATGTGGCCCTATCGCGATTGGGTCATCAAGGCCTTCAATGAAAATCTGTCTTATGACGAGTTTATCCTATGGCAAGTTGGTGGTGATCAAATTCCCAATAGCTCAGATGAACAAAAACTTGCAACAGCTTTTAACAGGTTGCACAAACAAAACTCAGAGGGGGGTGCTATTGCAGAAGAGTTTAGGGTTGAGTATGTTGCCGACAGGACAAACACTGTAGGTACGGCTTTCTTGGGATTGACAGTGGCATGTGCACGATGCCATGACCACAAGTACGACCCTATTTCTCAAAAAGACTATTTTGAGCTTTTCAGTTTTTTCAATAGCACTGTTGAACGCGGCGATGCCATATTTTCCCTCAATGCGGTATACAATGGGCAGAATGTGCCGAACGAGCTGTCCATGAATGCTGGCCCAGTAATGCCAGTGCCAAGTGATGACAGTGTCAAAAAAATTTGGGAGTTTCTAAAAAACGAAATTCATGGGAAGTCCCTTGAAATCGCAGAAAAAACAAAAGAACAAAACCCTAAGGCAAAAAAATGGTTGAACTCCAATCCTTCCCCCAAAACCCTTAAGAATGCCGTCGAAGATGCAACGTTGGTAAATCTCAATTTTGATGAATCTAACGAAGTCATGAGCAAAG
>JANQRD010000162.1 GCA_028284725.1 Allomuricauda sp.
GAGGGATATTGAAAAAATGACGTTACAAAAACTTCCATTCGTCTTTTGCAGGGAGTATGATGGTTTCAAATGTGCGATTTGGGATGCCTATTCCCGATCAAAGGGTATGAGCATGGTAGACTTGTTGGGAGGAGCGGTCCGAGACAAAGTGAAAATAGGGGCTTGGTCGAGTCACCGGCATTTGGAAGAAATCGGGGAACTGGCCTACGGCTTTCAAAAACAAGGCTATGACTGTATAAAATTCAAGACCGATTTGCAAGATGATGTGGTGGCATGGTGTACCGACATTGCAGAAGCGGCACCTAAGATACAAGTTATTCTTGATCCCAACGAACGTTGGGAGCACGCATTCGAAACAAGAAAAAGACTAGATGGACTCAAGGAAATCGGCAATGTGCTCTGCTTGGAAGATCCCATACCCCGATGGCAATTATTGGAGTACGCAAAGTTGAGGGTATACAGTTCAATTCCTATCGCTTTGCACGTTTCGTTACCCTATGTGCTGCATGGGCAACGTATCAAGGATAGTATTCAGGCCATTCAGCAGGAAGCTGTTGACGGTTTCAATTTTAATTGTGGGTTGGCCGATTTTCAACGTTTGGACCATATCGCCTCAGCAGCTGAACTCCCCTGTTGGCACGGTTCGGAGGTAGATCTTGGAATTTTGGAAGCGATGTACGTGCACTCGGCTGCGGCGGCGGCATCCTGTGTGTGGCCAAGTGACATCTTCGGAAGATTGATTCGCGAACACGATTTACTCAAAAAACCTTTAAGAATTGAGCCACCCTATGTTTATTTACCGGAAGGGGTAGGTCTTGGCATTGAACCGGATATGAACGCAATAAATGAATATAAAATAGACTCAAAGGAATTTAAATTATGAGTAAAAACCCATTTTCCCCCAAAGATGCCGATCGTCACTATCTGTGGGAGATGCTGGTGAGTCGTGATATTAGGGCTTTTGTTACCCGAGATTGGGCAATGATTGAGGATGATTTTGTCGCCGAAGGCTTTATAGGTATCGATGCCGGAAAACAAAGTGATGTTGATCAATGGAAACTAAAATATCCCAATTTGGAGTCTTATAAATCCGAATGGCTCGCACAGGCCGAGGAATTCGCCCAAATCCACCTTTTAGAGGATGGTGAGGAAGCTCTACATCGGGTGACCGTACTTCAGAATATTGAAATACAAAGCGATTTCGCACTTTTGCACAAAAAATTATTTGGCTCTATAGAGAAGAAAGATGGCGGCAATGTAAAAACCGAGTGGCAAACTTTGTACCGCTGCAAGAAGGCGGACGGTATATGGAAAATTATCGGTTTTACAGGATATATACCTCTATTATTCACCGCAGAGAGTCCTAGGGAATTCGGAAAAAAGTTACCCGAGAATGCAAACCAACACAGAACCGCAGGCCCTTACGCTCCGGTATTGGAGGTTAATCCGGGTAAACTTGTTGTCATTTCTGGTCAGGCGGCAATAGATAAGGAAGGTAATGTGGTTGGAAACACTATTGAAGATCAAACTGCTTACACTCTGGATAATTGTGCCCAACAATTGGCTACGGCCGGCTGTACACTTCAAGATGTTTTTAAGGTAAATGTTTATATGAGAGATTTGAAGCAATGGCCACGTTTCAATGAGGTATATCAGCATTATTTTCAAGAGCCAAAACCTGTACGCACTGCGGTGGAATCTGGTCTGTTGCTTACACTTTTGGTGGAAATCGAAATGTGGGCAGTAAAATCTTAGGATTATGATTTGGGATGAAGCGACCACTTTTGAATTTGAGAAAATCGACCGTAAAACTCCTGTCCTATTGGTAATATCGGCTACGGAACAACACGGCCCACATCTTCCTCTGGCTACCGATCGCATGATTGGTGAACACTTTGCGAGATCATTACACAACAAAATTCCCAATGATGTACTTATACTTCCGACTGTGGCTGTTGGATGTTCAGGTCATCACATGGACTTTTCAGGATCATTGACCTTAAGCCATAATACCTTTATGTGCCAGGTGGAAGATTTGGTGAATTCGGTGGTGCATCACGGATTTTCGAATATCGTACTGCTTAACAGTCATGGCGGCAATCAAGCGGTAGGACAAGTTTTGGTGGAAAAATTGGGAGCCAGGTACGATAATTTTAATATTGTTCTAGCCACTTGGTGGAAATTGGCAGGAGAAGGACTAAAGGCATTAAATGAAGGCGGGACAATGACGACGGGTCATGCAGGAGAGTTTGAGACTTCTTTAATGCTTTTGATAGCTCCACACTTGGTAAAGACGGATAAATTCGAAAAGGGAAAACATTCCAAGACTTACACTTGGGCAGAAGGTGATATGTTGCAACCTTCTAAAATATCGCTATACCGATCAATTAAGCAAATGACCATTAACGGCATATATGGCGACCCTGCCATGGCATCAGTGGAAAAAGGGGAACAGATCACAAATATTGTTGTTCAGGGTCTGCAACAAATAGTCAGCGACATTAAAGCTGGTTAGATGACCAATTTCGACCTATTTATTGATGGTAGCATCGTGCTTTTTTATTTGGTAGGAACCATTACTGCCGGTCTTTGGGTACGGCGATATGTTAAAAACGTAAATGACTTTCTGGTAGCGGGAAGAAGCGTAAATCTATATCTGGGAATTGCATCTTTGGCAGCTACCGAATTCGGTATCGCTACCTGTATGGCCAATGCCGAATTGGGGTTTAAATATGGTTTTGCAGGAATAACCCCAGGCATTGCGCTAGCGTTTGCTATGTTCACCGTAGGGTATACTGGTTTTTGCATTAAGCCCCTGCGTGATAAGGAAGTAATTACATTACCTGAACTTTATGAGAATAAGTTTGGGGCTAGGGTCAGATGGGCCAGTGGAGTGGTCATAGTACTAGGTGGACTCTTGAACATGGGTGTTTTCCTAAGACAAGCGGGAAACTTTTTGACTGTGGTCTGCGGATTTGAAACGGGCTCTCTTGAAATTGTGATGACCTTGATATTGCTATGTGTTGCAGCTTATACCATTCTAGGGGGGATGGTCTCAGTTTTTATTACGGATTACATTCAGTTCGTGGTCATGAGTATCGGGTTGATTGCGGTGGTGCTTCTATTCACTTTTAAATTTGGGTGGTTCGATATGCTGGCATCTATGGATAGAGCATTGGGCTCTTCAGCATATAATCCCTTCGAAAGCGGCAACTACGGATTGGATAGAATTTTATTGGATATTTTAG
The DNA here is from genome assembly GCA_028284725.1 of Allomuricauda sp. Lineage (GTDB taxonomy): Bacteria > Bacteroidota > Bacteroidia > Flavobacteriales > Flavobacteriaceae > Flagellimonas. The sequence goes on from JANQRD010000162.1 coordinate 3,249, forward strand.
TGGCATTTGCGGCGATTTTGACTTGGCAAACAATAATTTCCAGGGTGCTTTCGGCAAAAGATACCCGGACGGCAAAACGAATTTTTATAGGAACGTCTCCCTTTCTTATTGTACGATTTGCAATACCGGCTCTTTTGGGAATAGCTGCATTACATTATTTTGGCCCAGATCAATTCTTGGGTAGCGAGGGTATCAACGCTATGCCCAACCTTTTGGCCAAGATTGTGCCCATTGGTCTTATCGGAATTGTAGTAGCTGCTATGCTGGCTGCTGACATGTCTACCAATTCATCCTATATGATTGCTTGGAGCTCGGTTATCTATAACGACATCATGAAACCACTGCACAAAGGGCTTTGGTCGGATAAAAAAGGACTACTGTGGAATCGTATCCTTATCGGAATCGTCGGGATTTTTTTACTACTATATGGGCTCTGGTATCCGTTGAAAGGTGACCTTTGGGTATACTTGCAGGTTACAGGAACCATTTATCTCTCCAGTATGAGTGTTTTATTGATTGCAGCTTGTTATTGGAAACCGGCCAACAGTTGGGGAGCTATTTCGGCAATAACCACTGGTTGTATTATTCCCATAAGCTATCTCGTATTACAAGAGGTAGAAGTCACTCAGCCTATGATTTTGTCAATAGGTCCCTACAAATTTGGAATTGCCACTTATGCAGCAACAGGTTTGACCATGGTCTTGGGAACGAAAACAAAACAATTAATTAAGAAAAAAAGATGATTATGGAACGTTGGTTCTGGACGGCTTTTTTTGGAATTGTTCTGATATGGTATATCGCGGTGACCGTCGTAGTATCCATAAAAGGAGCTAAAGACATAAAAAAAATGTTTGAAAGCTGAAAATCAGCTAAAGAAGTATGATTTAGCTAAAGAGTTGATTATTTCAAATCTTTTTCAAAACAGTTATTTTTAAAGGATTATTTATTTTTTTTACAAATCTTTCTATGTAATCTTCCCAGTCTTTCTTAGTGGAAAATTGTCCGCTTTTTTTCCATCCAAATCCAGTGAAGAACACTGCATTGGAATTTTTTGTTTTAATATGGACATAGAGATTACTTCTATTGACATTTTTTAAAGGATGTTTATCATGTTTAATAAAACTAAGGTCAGGAACAATAATTGCAGTTCCCAATTCGGAATCATCATGAGGTTTCCAGTAACTTATCCATCCCTTTTCTGGTTTACTAACTATGGTTCCTTGCCCTTCATCAATAGCCAATCCAGTGGCGATCGTATTGCTTCCAAAAATGGTTACTTCAAATTTGGAAAAGTTACTGCCATAATCGAGAGATACTTTTTTTTGCTCACGTATTTTTTTGTTCAAAACGTTCCAATTATCATATTGAAGGACAAAGCTCGTACGAAGCGGCCCAGTTGTGATAGTTCTCCAACCAGTAAAATTTTTTGAGGTATGGTAAATTGAATCAATTTCGACTGCGGTGCCTCCTATTCCTCTACTGTTTCCAACATTGAAGTTGTCTAAACCCTCGCCCGTATCAACATGATAATTCCCTTCTCCCAAAATTGCTGCTTCATACCACCTATTTATTATTGGATATTCAACCCTCTTCAGCCATGCATCCACTCCGCTTGAAAGCATTCCCCCGGGGAAACCTTTCTCTATCAAGGCCTGCGCGCTAGGACCATAAACCCTAAAAGCGACTCTATTGTTTTCCCAAGCATAGTCGTCCAATCTTTCGGGTACAAATCTAGAGTAGCAAATAGGGGGCAACGTATCTTTTTTGACAACATTTTTTGTTAAAATTCGATATTCCTTTTTTGATTTAGCCTCAACTTCGGGCTGAAATAAAAGAATGTTGTCTTTGCCATCAAAATCAGTGTCGACCATTTGCGTAATTATTTTTCTACCAGTATCTGAATCGATGACTTGATAAAAATTTACTTTTTTACTGTGCAACGTATGAAAAGAACTAATATCGAGTTCTAATGTTTCCAATTTTCTGTCAAAGTTTAAATTGTTCTCTATTTGTATTATGGCACCCTCTGTTTCAGAGACTTCACACCCTGATATAAAAACTGTGAGAAGCAACGAAAATGTCAATTTGAAAGTTTTTATTCTCAAATTAGGTGTAATGATAAAAATCATCTTAACAGGGACAAGCGGCATATGTCTTTTAATATTTTTTTGGTTGTTGATCAATTGGAATAGGCATTATCTGTAATTTAAATATTTATGATTCGTCAGAAACAAACCTTTTCAGTTTTGTGGGACTAGACTCAAAATAGTGTTATAATTTGAGAGGGAATGTGTAATGTTCATGCAATAAATTGTGTTTTTTTATTGTGAGTTCTATCGTGTGTCAAACAGCAACGCTATCGAACACCTAATAAAATACATTTGCTGAAACATTGGTCAACTTAAATAAACTATGAAAAATTCTATTCAGGAAAGAAGGTTTCCGACTGCAAAGGATGATTATTTTTTCGACCTTAGAGGATATCTCATACTTAAAAATGCGCTTTCTAAAGAAGAACTATATGATATGAACGCTTTTATAGATACCATTCCTGAGACAAAGGAAGGGGAAAGCTATAAAGGGATTTACCATCAGCCACAACATGCTAAATTTGGCACCAATTATCAGCAGATATATGAGGCTCCCCCATTTAGAAAGTGCATCTCACACCCTTCATGGATTGAAATGGCCAAGCATTATGTCGGAGGTAAAGATACTTTTGATTGGCACCACGGCCCAATTTTCATTGATGAAAATTTTCTTAATCTTCGCTCTGAAGGCCAAGCAATAAGCCTTCATTCTGGTGGTCACGAGGGTATTATGCGTACACAATTCAGGTATTATAACGGAGGTTTCCATTGTGGTCAGATTAATATCTTGCTCGCATTGAACAATATTGGCCCTGGAGATGGTGCTACCATGGTCATACCTGGTTCACATAAGTCTAATTTTGAGCATCCACAGTTCAAGACTTTAAATTACGGTAAAGATTCGGTTGATGTTGTAGAGGGAGCAATCGAAGTTCACCTTAAGGCAGGAGATGCATTATTGTTCGTAGATGCCATTTCGCATGGATCGGCCGCGAGGACCAATAGTGGGCAGCGTAGAATATGTGTGTTTCGTTATGGTCCGTCTTGGGGAAATTTTCGTTTTCATTACCGCCCAAGCGGTAGTTTGCTCGAAGCATTGAACCCAGAAGAAAGGCAAATTGTTTCTCCTGCTCCAATTAAGAAATCCTGATGGGCCAGACAGCGTTTAAATTCAACTTGGCATATACGTTTCGATTGGCCCTTGTATCGTCTTTGGGTGGTTTACTTTTCGGATATGATTGGGTGGTAATAGGTGGGGCAAAACCTTTTTACGAGGTTTATTTTGAAATTTCGAAATCCTCTTTTCTACAAGGTTGGGCAATGAGTAGTGCACTTCTTGGATGTATTTTAGGTACCGTAGTGTCGGGCTTCCTAAGTGAAAAATATGGTCGAAAAAACCCATTGTGTCTTGCAGCAATATTATTCGTAATATCTGCTTTCGGCACGGGTTATATCGATAGTTTCAATGCGTTTGTTTTTTTTCGTGTCGTGGGCGGTTTGGCCATTGGTCTCGCATCGACCTTATCACCGATCTATATTGCCGAAATAGCCCCCACGCCATATAGGGGCAGGTTTGTTGCCTTAAACCAATTGGCCATCGTGATTGGCATACTATTGGCGCAATTGGTCAACTGGACTATTGCCAAACCTGTACCGGAAGGAATAAGTGCATTTGCCGACAACATGTTATGGAATGTCGAAACTGGGTGGCGATGGATGTTCTGGGCAGAACTCGCCCCGGCTGTCTTATTCTTTCTGTTGGTATTAACCATCCCCAAAAGTCCTAGATACTTGCTGAAGACCAAAAACAGACTTAAGGCATTTCAATTGCTAGAGCGTATCGGGGGTGAGAACTACGCCAAGTATACGGTGGAATCGATAACCAGCACCCTAAATATGAAGTCTGTCAAAATTGGGGCTTCACCACTTTTTAGCAGATATACCTTTCCTATTGTTTTGTTGGGCATTGTACTGGCGGTCTTTCAGCAATGGTGTGGTATCAATATCATATTCAACTATGCACAGGAAATCTTTGCTGCCGCTGGCTACGGTGTGAATGAAATGTTTGTCAATATTGTTGTAACGGGTAGCATCAATCTATTATTTACGTTGGTGGCCTTCAAGACCGTAGACAGTTGGGGACGTAGAAACTTAATGTTGTTTGGCGCATTGGGCCTATCTCTGGTATATACGGTTTTGGGGCTTGCTTACTATCTAGATTTTGATGGCCAATTGATATTGCTCCTTGTTTTAATGGCCATTGCCATCTACGCCATGTCAGTAGCTCCCGTAGTTTGGATTGTGCTTTCAGAGATTTTCCCCAACAGAGTCCGTGGAAAAGCCATGGCCATTGCCACTAGTTCCCTGTGGATTTCGTCTTTTATGGTTACCATATCCTTCCCTATGATCAATGAATTGTTGAACTCCTCCGGTGCTTTTTGGCTTTATAGTTTGATTTGTGCCTTAGGTTTTGTCTACATCTTCCTAAAATTACCGGAAACCAAAGGTAAAAGCTTGGAAGAAATAGAAATGGAGTTTTTGAAAAAGCATTAGCTAGTACTTATGGCAATAAGAACATAACCGTCAATGGATGATGAAATTATCTTGACCAATGAGAACGGATGCTCTGCCAGCTTTATTCCACTTGGAGCCAGATGGGTGTCAATGTATGCGCCCGACCGAAACGGCAGTCTGGAGAACGTGGTATTGGGTTTTGAATCAAAAAAAAAGTACTTGAATGCAGAAGAGCAATACCATGGTGCTGTTGTTGGTAGATACTGCGGGCGGATTGCTTATGGAAAAAACCCATGCGATGGGATTGACCTAAATCTAACATTAAACCTAAATGATAAGCATCATATTCATGGAGGTGTTGATGGTTTTCATTTACAAAATTGGCAGGTAAAAAGTGTTGACATTCATAAAGTAGTATTTAGTCATACTTCAAAAGATGGCCATGAAGGCTATCCGGGCAATGTTGAGGTAGAGGTTTCCTATATGCTCACAACTGATGACCAAATCATTTTTGAGGTGACCGCTACGACCGATAAAAAAACAAGCCTAAATATTACGAACCATGCTTTCTTCAATCTTTCTGGACATTCGCAAACTATTGTAGACCATAACCTTTGGATCAATGGGGACATATTGAATCAAGACGTGGATTACCTGCTTACCGGAAAAGTCCATATGGTTGAAGCACCATATTATGTCCCCTTACTTGGGGAAGTATCCAAAGCCTTTCATTTGAAGTCTTCAGATAAAATTCCACAAGTCTTGCTCACGCACCCATTGTCGGGCCGCTACCTGAAGATTAAGACCAATCAACCATCGGTGCAATTGTACAATGGTTTTTTCATGACAGGAGAGGATCTTGGCATACATGGCAGGGCCTATATTTCAAATTCGGGGTTGGCCATAGAGCCACAATTTCTTAGGCCGGGATGCCTAAGAACCGTATTGCCGCACAAAAATTATTACCACAAAACCATTTATGAATTTGGGGTCATGCCCTCTTGATCAAGGAACGGGGCAAAGGCCAAATTTGATATTCGAAAACATCGTATTCAACCTGTGAAATAGTCCCATAACGAGATACAGCCCAGAAAGGTCAATATACCACCTGCCGTGTAAACCGCCAAAGTAAGCAATTTGCCCATTCGCAGCGCTTTGGGCAAATGTACCGTATTGATTATCAGCATGCCAAAACACCAAAGCCCACAGGTGAAAGCCCCTCCCACTACCGCTGAGAGCACCATTCTGTCAACGATATTGCCGCTTAAAGTTTCCGGTAGCCAGATGAGCAGCAGTGCACCTATAAGGCAGTACAAACCTGTATAAAGTCGTATTTTACGAATCAATGTCTTTGACATATGCCGTACTTTGAACGCACGTACCGTTTCGAGCATACTATGTCGGTATATCTCAAAAGCACCATACAGGGTTCCGATGAAGGCCAGAAATACACCAATACGGTACACCCATACCATATTTGGGTGCAATAGCCCAAGAAAAACTTCCTGAGTACCTAAAAGATCGTTGCCGACCGGTACTTGCTGTGAAGGAAAAAGCACAGAAGACCCAAGAATAACAAATAGGAGCGTTACCAGAATCACCAAGGAAAATGATGAAGCCGTATCAAGCAAAGGGGCATTCACCCATTTTTTTGCCCATTTCAATTGCAAAGAATTTTCACTGAAAGTCCGTTCAAGCTCTTCTTTCGTGGCAGTGGACCTGCCCGCAAGCCCCCATTTTTTTTCGCGGATGAGGCCGACATAACCCAGGTAATCATAAGTGCCACCTCCTACTGCGGTCAAATAAAGGGCCAGCTCGGACCATTTGGATCTTGTAACCACCGTATCACTGTATTTTTCATAAACCCAGGGATGATAATCAGGGACACTGCCGGGCACTAAACCTTCCAAAATTTCAATCATACTTGGTTTTAAGGTCACAACTGCAATCAGTAGACTTACTAGTAATATGCCCATCACAAATAGGGATATACGCTCCAATCTCTTCAGGTCCGTGGCAACACTCAGCAAAAAACATCCCATCAAAATGATAGTAGCGGTGAAATTGCCCATGAATTCATGAAAGCCCCAAAAGCCAAGTGCATTATCGGATTCCCCTATCTGAAATAACCTCAATATATAAAATCCCAGGGTTTCGGCAATTCCTGAAAAACCCAAGGGCATCGCAAAAAAGGTTGGGATTACGATAAATAAAAGTGGAAACCACCAACGCAAGGCCCTGGTTCTGTTCCATGCCGTTAGCGGATGTTCTCCTGTTAAAGTGATGTATCGTGTAGAGGAATAGACCTGGACACCTTTCAATGTCCCTGCTAAAAGAAAAACCCACAATAATTCGGTTCCAAAAAGTGCGCCACTTCTCGATGCCCATACCAATTCTCCACTGCCTATGGTCACTGAGGCAATAATAGCACCAGGGCCTATTAATGCCAGTATACCCTTAAAGGTCAATTTTCGAAGAATCTTGGGTGGTTTGCTGTATAGTTTGGTATTCAAATTGTGGAGTTCTTAATAGTTCAAACAATCCTAATTTAATTTTTAATGTTCCATTTTACCTCCTAATCATTCACTTTTTTGAGGGTCTATCAAAATAGTGTCATCTTTTGAAAATCTAGAGGAAAGGTGTTGTTTTCTTAACCCCTTTTTTTGTTCTTCCGTCATCTCTGGCAATATCTATCTTACAGAATAAAATTCATAGTATGCGAAAAATAGTGATCATTTCATGTCTATATTTTTTTATACACTTTACTATAGCAGGTCAATCTGCTAAAATCTCAGAGGAGATACAATCAGTCGATACCTATTTCTACAGCGAGCCCAATCCTGTGCCCATACTTGCCGACAATGCAAAAATATACCCGTACTATAGGTTCGAAGGGTATGAACATAAACCTACCAAAAAGGATTGGAAGGTAGTGACCCTTGAGAACGACTACATAAAGCTTTGGATACTGCCAGAAATGGGTGGGAAAGTGTGGGGTGCCATAGAAAAATCTACCGGTGAAGAGTTTTTGTACAAAAATGAGGTCATGAAATTCAGGAACCTCGCCATGAGGGGCCCTTGGACTTCAGGGGGATTGGAATTCAACTTTGGTATTATCGGCCACAGCCCAGATACGGCAACACCTGTCGACTATAAGCTATCTGAATCTGAGGATGGCAGCGTAAGCTGTGTCGTTGGCACAATGGACGTAGCAGCTCGAAACCGTTGGTGGGTTAAAATAACACTTGAAAAGGATAAAGCTTATTTCGAAACCCAGGCATCATGGTATAATGGAACCCCACTGAACCAATCCTACTATAATTGGATGACAGCCGCCGCCACCGTTGCAGATGACCTTGAATTTATTTATCCAGGAAACCAATACCTAGAGCACAGTGGTGAGGCTAAACCGTGGCCCTATAACGAAGACGGAAGAAACCTGGCCATATATCGAAATAATAATTTTGGCCCGGCCAAGTCCAAACATATTGTAGGGGAATACAATGACATTTTTGGCGGGTACTATCACAATAAAAAATTTGGGTTTGGACATTGGGGACTATACGAAGAAATTCCCGGACAGAAACTGTGGCTTTGGGCACTTTCACGCTTCGGTGGCATTTGGGAGCAGTTATTAACAGATACCGATGGGCAATATATGGAATATCAGGCCGGTCGGTTGTTCAACCAATATTTTCCTAGAGCAGTGAATCCGATAAGTCAGGCAAACTTTGATCCACATGTCATGGACAGATGGAGGGAACTTTGGTTTCCTTTTAAAAAGATTGGAGGTATGGTCGCTGCCACTGAGCATGGAGTTTTGAATGTCAATACCAAAGATGAAAAGGTCTTGGTCGGTATCAATGCCTTACAGCCTTTAAATGAGAATTTGGTCATTCTCAAAAATGGAAAAGAGGTCTATAGGGAGAGACTGTCGCTGAAACCTATGGGAGTCCATACCGTTTTGAAAAAGGCCTCAGTAGTGGATACCATTGAGGTATTGGTCGAAAACACTCAATTATATTTTAAGAATGACCCTGAAAGATTGAAAATTAAGCGCCCCTTCAAATCAGAAGAGACCATGAGGATTTCTGAAATAGAACAACTTCATTATGGTGCCTGGGAAGATATGAAATTCCGGAATTACCATCTGGCCCATGAAAAGTTATCACAACTAGTGAAAATCGATTCATTTCACAGGAATGGTCTGGTGAAATTGTCAGAATTGGAATATCGAAGAACCAATTACGAGAAGGCCTTGAAACATGCAAATAGGGTCTTGCGACAAGATACCTACGATGCGGGCGCAAATTATATCACCGGCATTAGCTACCGTGCACTAGGTGACCATATCAATGCGTTGGAATCTCTAGGCTGGGCCGCGCGAGATGTCAAATTTCGGTCAGTCGGCCATGCCCAAATGGCAGAAATATACCTGCAGATGAAAGATTATCACAAAGCTAAAATTTATGCAAACAAGGCTTTGGAATACAATGTCTTCAATCTAAATGCTAGAAAGGTACTTGCAATAATCCATAGAAAAATGGGTAATGATGGAGCGTTTAAAAAACAAATAGCTCATATTCAAGACATTGACCCCTTGAACCATTTTATTGTGACCGAGCAGGCTTTCTGGGCTAATGAAGGTTCATTGAAAGCCAGTGTCTTGAAAAACATACACAACGAATTTTTGAAAGAGACGATTTTGGAGCTTGCCTTGATGTACCATCATCTTAATCTTTCGGAAGAGGCTCAACATATTCTTGAAATAGTCCCCAATGATTCAAAGATAAACTTATGGGCCGCTTATTATTATCGTAATCAAGATAAGGTGAAAAGCGATTCACTGCTGAAAAAAGTGGTTGACGAGTCCATAGAGTTTGTATTTCCTTACCGTCAAGAGACAGCTCGGGTATTGGAATGGGCAAACAATGAAATTGATCATTGGAAACTCAAATATCTTTTGGCACAGAATTATTTTGCGGTTAACTTGAGACAGGAAAGCGAGGCGTTGCTAAAACAAGTGCAAGATAAACCGACGACGGATACATTCTACAGATTTCGCGCAAAAATGCTTGAGAGCGAGGGTTATAATTATCAGCTTGACAATTACACAACAGCGCTTGATTTAGATGGTGACGATTGGAAAGTATGGGAAGAGTTCGTTCAGTTCTATCTTGAAAATAAGAAGTATGATCAAGCATTGAAATTGACAAGGAAAGCCACCAGAAAATTCCCGAACAACTACAATATTGGGCTGGTTCATTCAAAAGCTTTGCTACATACCGGTAACTATGCAGAAGTTCTTGCCGTTCTAAAGGACATTCAAATACTGCCTTACGAGCACGCACGCGAAAGTAGACAGGTCTATGAAAAAGCACATATTGCCATAGCACAGGAAAACTATTCGGCCAACGACTACATTGAAGCACTGAAAGTGCTTAAAATGTCAAAGGAATGGCCAGAGAATATAGGTGTCGGCAAACCTTATGATGCCGATGAAAGACCCCAGGATTATTTGCTGGCCTTGACCTACGCTGCACTACATAATACCAAGGAAAAGGATAAAGCCCTTAATAGTGTCATTGCCCAGACTATAGCCAACATCGATTTACCAGACACCAACCATGTTTTTGGTCTCTGGGCATTGGAAAAACAAAGAAGAACCGAAGACCTCGAACGAATGTTGCTTATGTTGGAAAATAATGTATCGGAACATCCTGAAAATCAATTGGCCCTGGCACTTTACAAAAAAGATACGTCGGAGCTAATGCGCTTAAAAGGAGAGGATATTGTGGATAAGACCTTATGGAAGTTATACAGTGTTTTCAATACCTTGTAATTTCCAAGACTATTTCCAATCCACTATAATCCTAAA
>JANQRD010000148.1 GCA_028284725.1 Allomuricauda sp.
ACCTAGGGAAAAAATACCTTTGGATATACGCCTTGGTGACCGTGGTCTCCACATTTACGATTTTGGCGGCGCTTTATGTGGTCACTGCCGGGCTTTTTATGAACCTCTTTCAGATTTCCGGTATCAGTGTGGGCTTGGTCGCTCTCTGTCTCTTTGCATTCATAAGTGCAATTCTGATTATTGGAAGATATCGCTTTCTTGAGGATTCACTTAAGGCAGTCATTTCCATTCTGTTTTTTGCTTTGGTCATCACAACGGCAATGGTTTTGTATAAAGGGCCTGTTCCTGGAGCAGAAAGCTATCAGCGTCCCGAAATATTCAACGAGGTTGGCATCTTATTTTTGATAGGCCTTATGGGATGGATGCCCACTGCAGTGGAAGCCTCTGGATGGGTAAGCTTGTGGAGCATAGAAAACATGAAGACCATGAAGGAAAAGCCAACATTGGGTATGGCTTTACAGGAATTCAATGTGGGCTATTTTATGACAGCATTGCTTGCCGTTTTTTTCCTTATCATTGGGTGGATGACCCTCTACGGAACGGGTACGGAACTAAGTGGAAGCGCGGTTGTTTTTGCAGATCAAGTGGTAAGCTTGTTCACTGTACATATCGGAAATTGGGCTTATATTTTGATTGCTGTGGCCGCTTTTGCCACTATGTTCAGCACTTGCATGACTGCCCATGATGCCGTTTCAAGGGTGAGCATCGATGTATTGGAAAAGCTTTTTCCTAAGAACAAATCATTAAAGAACAAGAATGTATTTGCCTATACCGTAATAATCATGGCGGTAATCAACTGGATCGTTATCGGCGGTTTTGGCGCTAATATGGCCGCTCTTGTTGCCCTGGCCACTTTTGTATCGTTCGTTATGGCTCCCTTGATTGGTTGGATGAACCTAAAAACTGTCCGTAGTAAGGACATGCCGAAAGAATACCATCCTAAAATAGGGCTACGAACACTTACCTATTTGGGTATGCTGTTTCTATCGCTTTTTGCGTTGTACTATTGTTGGGTATTGATCAGCTGAGTTAGTTAAAAAGCACATTATCGTTGAGTACCACTATCAGCGACCTTTGATTTTGTTTGTGCAGTACTTCGAGACAATATACCCCATTGGTACAGTTGTTCAAGATTTTATCTTCCCCGTAGCCAATGGAATACAAAATAGTTGAAGAAGGAACTCCTTTTTGAACCAGATAGCGTTTTATGGCGTCCGATCGGTTCTGAGTGAGCCTAAAGTTTGTACTGCTTCCACCCCTACTATCGGTATAGGTCTCTATTCTGAGTTGTACGGATGGAAAATCCTTTACGAAGGAAACGACCTTGTCAAGTTCACTCTCAATTTCTGGGGTAAGTCGCGATGTGCCGGTTCCAAAGAAAAACTTTTTCAATTTCACTACGGTCTGACCTTCTTTTTCTTCCACCAAATCGTCGTAACCTGCAATTTCAATATCGTATTCCGTGTTTTCCAGCGACCTTAATTCCTCATCTGTGAATTTCTGACTATAAGTAGAATAACGTTCTTTCGAAGATTCCAACAACAGTTCGCTCTCCCATGGAATTTCCAACCTATAGTCCCCTTTTTCATCAGTATAAGTTTCGGCCAGCAAGGCACCCTCAGTATTCAACAATCGAACGGCAGCACCGGCAACAAAATCCGATTTGCTGTATGATTTCACCACGCTTCCCTTCAATGTGAAGGTGCGAAGTCCTGGTTTCTGGTCCACCTTAAAACCATATAGATCATCATTTCCCTTACCTCCAGGCCGATTTGATGCCAGATAGCCCAAAAGACCGTCCCCTTCATTTCGAATAATCAATCCAAAGTCATCTTCCGTGGAGTTGATGCCCTCTCCTAAATTGACCGGGATGCTGAAACTGTCGCCATCCATTTCTGCTTTATACACATCCATCCCTCCAAGTCCATAAAAAACATCCGAAGAAAAGTAAAAACTATTCTCAAAAATATAAGGTGCGATCTCGTTTCCCGGTGAATTGATCCGTGGGCCTAAATTAATCGGGGCAGACATGATCTGTCCATTGTTGGTATACACATAATAAATGTCCGTTCCTCCAAAGCCATCCTCCAAATTCGCAGCAAAATATAGTTTTCCGTTGGTTTCATCGTAGAATGGATAGTAGAAAGAAGTACTCAAATCTTTCAGCAGCAACCTAAAAGGTCCATTTTTGGGTTGCATCCCTATAGCAAGTGCATTTTTCCCATTCTCATCAAAGGACAATTCCCCATTTTCTGTATTGGACAGCACATAAAAAACACTTTGCAGCGCATTGGAATAAAACGGTGTAGCTTCATGATAACCAGAATCAGTTATATCGGAAAAGCGGGTGGGTGTTGAAATCTGTCCATCGCTACGCATAAGTGCTCCATAAATGTTAAGGTATCCCTCTCCAGATGGAACGTATCGTTTCCTTTTGTCCAAAAGCCTGCCACTTGAAAACAATAGTCGCTCGCCGTAAAAAGCAGGTGAAAAGTCGGACTGTGGACTATTGCCCTCCAAATGGAATACCGGGGCATTGATGAAATCCGCTTTGTTTTCTCCGCTCAGAATTTTCGTGTTGAAATCCAAGTTTTCCAGAAATTCCTTCGAAAATCTTGAAGACATCGTGGCCAGAAAAGCATCCTTTCTTTCTTTATTGGAGCTTTTTGAAACACTGTGCAGCATCCGGTTTAGATGGAGGTTGTCCAAGGAATTGTCTTTCTTGTATAATTCGATATAGGCATTGGAGGCCTTTTCAAAGTTGTTGGTCTTATAATATGCATCCGCCAAATTAAGAAACTGTTCTTCGGTCAAAGTTCCCTCCGCTAAATCAGATTCATATGCAACAATCGCTTTTCGGTACTCGTACTGGAAAAAGTAGGCATCCCCTTTTGATTTCTTCCCTTGGGCGAAACAAAAAACCATCCCCAAAAGGATTGTCAGGGTAGTGGATACGATTTTTTTCGGTATTGCCATGTTAGAAAAATCTTGGGGAGTCAATCTGTTTTGGTTTGCCTTTTATTTTTTTGTTTCTAGTTCGATTTTTGGGACCTCCCCCACTTCCTTCCCTTCCGATATAGAACTTCAGGATAGCCTCGTGGGAACCTCCGCTAAATTCGCCAAGTCCATTGGTGTTGTAGTCATAGGTATATCCCACAAACAAGGTATTGCTTATTTGAAAACCTGCCAAACCACTTACGGCATTATCAAATCGATAGGACGCTCCTAGGGTAAAGGCATCGATAAATTGAAAGTTTGCTGACAAATTCACACTCACTGGCGCCCCTTCAAGGTAATTGATCAAAAATGCAGGCTTGAACTTGGTTCGGTCCGAAATCTGAAATACATAACCTCCTATGGCGTGGAACTGTAAATTATCCTCCACCACGGTGGCCACTTCATCATTATAGAGTCCATTGGTCAGGAAATTAGGGACCGAAAGTCCCAAATACCAATCCTCTTCTCCATACAGAAACAATCCAGCTCCTACAGTTGGATAAAAATCACTCAGGTTTTCAGCAACAATCGTCGGGTCGGAGGGGTCTACAAAGGTTCCCTCGGAATAATCCAAACTCAAAACAGAACCTCCCGCAAACATTCCAAAGGAGAGCTTCGTTGCATCAGAAACATTGATTTGATATGAATAGGCAAGATTGATGAAGGTTTGCGCTGAAGGACCCAATTCATCGCGTACTACATTGAGTCCCAATCCTGTTTTTTCATTGGCGAAGGGGACATTCACTCCCAAACGCATAGTGGTAGGGGCTCCTGGAATATCAACCCATTGTGCGCGGTACAATCCAGCAATTTCAGGGCTTTCCACAGTACCCGCATAGGCAGGGTTAAAGCTTCCAATATTGTACATATACTGCGTATATTGGGGCTCTTTCTGCGCGTTGCAAATGCCAATAATGCCAAAGAGCAGCAGCAAAAATTTTATATGTGATCTTGAACCATTAGTATCTGGCATACTTCGCTATCTTATGATTTGAATCCAGCCTTTTACAACCTCCGTCCCATCTCCTCTTAAATCCAGGAGATAAAAATATGTTCCTTTCGGTAAATTCCCGTTGCTTCCGGTACCGTCCCATGAACTGTCGTAGCTGTCCATCTCGAATACACTGTTACCATATCGATCAAACACTTCCAGTTTGTTGTTGGGGAAATCTCCATTCGGATCAATGAACACCAAAGTATCATTGATGCCATCCCCATTGGGAGAAAAGATGTTGCAAAGGGTTCCAGGATCACTACAGGGACTTTGATTGACCTGAAGGGTTACTGTAGCTGTATTGTTTTCGGCTATACCGTCAATGGGAAAAGAGGAAGCAATTGTAGCCGTATTTTGAAGCTGTCCAGAAACTATGACTGTTGCTCTTATCTCCAAAGTAACTGTCTCTTCTGCTGCTAGCTCATTAATTGACCATACCCCCGTAGTCTGATCATAATTTCCGCTGGAGGCGGTGTGTGAAATGTATTCAAATCCTGCATCCAACAAATCATTTACGACAATGTCCAAAACACGATCCATAGTGGTATTCTCCAACGTTATTGTGAAGTTGACATTGCTTTCAAGCAGGGGTGTATCATTATCCACTTCTTTAGCAATAGCCAAGTCAATTGGATCCGGATTACATGCAGGTGTCAAGAAGGGATCACAATCATCCAACGGATCTGAAGCATTCTCCGGAACCGCGGTCGTACTTGGGTCATCCACGACCAACACTTCCTCACCATCGGTCAAGCCATCATTATCGGTATCTGCCACGTTCGGATCTGTACCCAAATCCATTTCCTCCCCATCGGTCAAGCCATCACCATCCGTATCCACCACGCAATCACTCACAGAGATCGTTACCTGCACTGAGCTGTTAGTACAGGGTGCCATCGCACCTGTCGTTGTATATTCAAAAACGTAATTTCCATCGGGCAATCCTTCAAAATCGACATTGTTTTCTGCTCCAATGGTCAACGTCCCACCCGAGGGATTCGTTATAATCGCCCATGAACCAGGATCTTCCCCTGTTAAGGTATCATCCAAATCAATAACGGTGGGGCCCCCATTACCAGCGGCATTACATGCCACTGTGTTTGTAGGAGTTCCTGGCGATGGTACGTTATTGACGGTAGCAACAACTTCAATTCTTGTTGAAGGACAATTGTTGGCAATAGCCTCCACATAAAAGGAAGTGGTAGTATCGATTGAAGGGGTTTCAAAGGTTTCACCTGTCCCCAAAAGGTTGCCTCCCGTTGGGGCATCATACCAATTCAAAAAACTACCGTCGCTTACACTTGCCGTCAAGTTCAAGGTTCCTTCTCCACAGCGGGTATCACCAGCTGTACTATCTATGGTAGGCGTAATGTTTCTTATTAGTGAGACCGTTAAAACAGGACTTGCGCAATCGTTGGTAGCATCATAAAAGAACCCAAAATAAGATCCTGGTGCTGAAACCAAACTTGGACGATGTGCAACAACTTCCAAAGGATCAGGGTTTGTACTCCAAGTCAACACACTCCCCGCAGGAGCTGAATTGGTAACGTAATCATCCAAATCGGCAGAAACTACATCACAAAACTCCAATGGTTGTGAGGTATCCAAAATTGGAGCATTGTTTCCAGCATTACAGGGAATGGCACAATCAATAACAGTGACAATCAAATCCTCTGTTTGATCTACACAAGGAAATACTGCTACATTAGTGGTATAGGTAAATGTATAATCACCTAAAGGCTGACCATTGAAATTAACTATATTACTTGCATTTATGGTGATTGATGCCCCTCCAGGAGCATCTGTTAAAGACCATGTACCATTATCCGCTCCTGTCAATTGATCATCCAAATCCACCACACTATCTCCTTCACTGGAGTTATCACAAGTGGCAACATTATTGGTCGTTCCAGCTGAGGGAGAAGAGTTTACCGTCAATGTCACTGTTATAAAGTTCGGGCTGGCACAGTCGTTTAAAGGGTCATAGTAAAACCCAAAGTATGTTCCAGGACTCGTGGTAGTGCTAGTCGGTAGGTATTGAGAATTATCACTGGTATCTGAACTTTCACTCCATCTCAATACAGATCCTGCAGGTGGCGTTCCTGTAGCATACGCATTTAAATCTTGTGAAAAACTCCCGTCATCATCACAAAATTCGGTTACCACTGATCCATCCAATCCAGGAACAGCATTTCCTGCTGCACAGGTATCGTCATCAGCAATAATGTTTGTTGCTGTCAGATTAGCAGGGACAGGATCCAAATCAGCCATCCCAGTTGTTATCATAGTCAAGGTTATTATTACGGTCTCTCCTCCTGCCTCGATTAATGCGTCTTCAAGCACTGGAATTGTAATAGTCTCTGAGAGAGATCCAGCCGGTATGATTACTAAGCCACCTAAAGTTGTAAAATCGACGCCCGATGTTGCTGTACCTCCTACTGAGTATAAAATGTTGGTGTTACTGGCGGTAACTGACGTTTGGTTAATAGTTAGCACTCCATTAGTGACCGTTCCTCCATTGTTTTCTGAGCCATTTATAGTATTCGTAATGCTTACAGTTGGCGCATCCTCGCTCGTGATCGTAACCGTCGCGGCGTTGTCGGGGGCAGCGGCAACCGTGTAGCCCGTGCCAGCCGATAGGGTCACCACAACCGTCTCATTTCCCTCCACCTCCACATCGTCTATCGGGGTGAGCGTTATCGTAGCGGTCTGTTCGGTATCTAGGATGTCAACACTGCCCGTCAGTGCCACGAAGTCGGAGCCGGAGGTGGCCGTTCCGCCAACAGTGTAGTCCACCGTTATCGTCCCCCCGCTGTTGTTCACCGCATCAAGGCTGACCGTATAGGTCCCCGTGTCCAAAGGGCTCTCCGAGGCCGCACCGTCCGTGGCCGATATCGAGGCAACTTGTCCAAATCCTAATGAAAGACCAAAAAGCGTAAATAATAAAAACAGAAGTTTTCCCTGACCAAAATTGGAAGAAAGTGCAAAAGAGGTTTTTTCTAAAAGGGATGACATTACCTGTTCACTAATTTTTAGTGTCGTTCTTTATTCCATTTTGGTTGGCTATTTGGGTAGAACCAATATTACTAAAAATTGAAGGAAAGCCACAACTTTACAGATTAAATCTAAGTTTCTTGGGTGAAATGCGGTTAAAACCCAGAAAAATGAAATTATACAGTTCCCGATGCTGTTTCCACACCAGAATCTATTTTTTTCACCAAGCCCTGTAATACTTTTCCTGGGCCCACTTCAACAAAGGAGCTTCCACCGTCCTTTATCATTTGTTGTACACTCTGAGTCCATTTTACCGGAGCAGTCAGCTGGGCAATTAAATTGGTTTTTATCTCATCAGCACTTGTAACCGCTGTGGTAGTCACATTTTGGTAGATAGGACAACTTGGCGTACTGAAGT
>JANQRD010000155.1 GCA_028284725.1 Allomuricauda sp.
TGTGGCCAAACCAAATATAGCAGTCAAGTGATGGTCACTGTCAAGCCAATTCCCACCACCCCTTCCCTTGGGGCAGCACAACAACCCACTTGTACGTCACCAACGGGCAGCTTTACCATTACCAACTATGATGCCGCCCAGAGCTATACCGTAAGCCCATCGGCTGGTACGAGCATTTCTGGTGCTTTGATAACCGCTCCCGCGGGCACCTACACGGTGCAAGCCACGCTTGATGGTTGCTCTTCCCCTTCTTCCACAAGTGTTGTTCTCAATGCCCAGCCGTCCACTCCAGTAGCACCTACCTTGGGTTCCGTAGTGCATACCACTTGTACAACCCCTACGGGCAGCTTTACCATTACCAATCATGATGCCGCCAATACCTATACCGTAAACCCTTCCACTGGGGTCGTGGTTTCGGGTGCCGTGGTGACCGCTCCCGCTGGAACCTATACGGTGCAGGCCACACTTGACGGTTGCTCTTCCCCCTCTTCCGCAAGCATTGTCCTCAATGCCCAGCCGTCCACTCCCGAAGTGCCCATCTTGGGTTCTATAGTGCATACCACTTGCGCAATCTCGACCGGCAGCTTTACCATTACCAACCATGACGCTACCAATACCTATACCGTAAATCCTTCCACAGGGGTAGTGGTTTCGGGTGCCTTGGTGACCGCTCCTTCGGGAACTTATACTGTAAGTGCCGAAAAAAATGGTTGTTTATCCAATCAATCCTTAAGTGTGACCATTGACCCGGCCACTGGCTGTGCCCAAGATCCGTTCGATCAAAACTATGTCTATACCCGCACCTATCAAGATGAACGAAATACTGTCCCCAGTTCAAAATTTGGGACAGATGATGGGTATATACAGGACATTGCCTATTTCGATGGCCTGGGAAGGCCCATGCAACAGGTTGCCATACGCCAGTCGCCGAATAACAAGCTGGATATTATCGCTCATGTAGGGTATGATGATTATGGCCGACAGGACAAGGAATGGCTTCCTCTTTATGAACCCAATGAACCCTTGGGCAGTTATCGTACCGGGGATGTGGTTTTGGAGACCAGTTCATATTACAAGAACCACCCAGAGTATGGAAAGGATTTCACTACTTTGACCGGAATTGATGTGAATGCGTATTCACAAATGGAATTTGAACCCTCTCCCCTCAACCGTATCCTCAAACAGGGCGCACCAGGGGAAGATTGGAAACTGGGCAGTGGTCATGAGATTGAATTCGAATATGTAACGAATACGGCATCCGATGGGGTGGTCCAGTACGAGGTCACGCTCACCTTTGACGACAACACCTATACCCCTACATTGGGCTCGAATGGAACCTATGGAGTCGGGGAACTCTATAAAAATGTCACCTATGATGAAAACCATACCTCCGGTAAAAACCACTCTACGGAGGAGTTTGTGGATAAACAGGAACGGGTGTTGCTTAAACGCACCTATACGGATATGGACTTAAATGGAGATGGTGATACAGCCGATACGGGTGAGACCGAGGTGCCGCATGACACCTATTATATTTACGATGATTACGGCAACCTCACCTATGTGTTGCCGCCCAAGATGGATGCAACATCGAGTACTTTGGCCAACATCAATGCCAATCTGGATGAACTGGGTTATCAATATGTCTATGACCATCGCAACCGATTGGTGGAGAAAAAGATTCCCGGAAAGGAATGGGAATACATCGTCTACAACAAATTGGATCAGCCTATCATGACCCAAGACAGTGTGCAACGGGTAACAGGCGAATGGCTCTTTACCAAATATGATGCCTTTGGCCGGGTAGCTTATACAGGCAAGGCCATCGATGGCCGAAACCGTACCGCACTTCAACAAGATGCGGATGCAGTGGCCGACAATCCGGGTCAAAAGCTTTGGGTGGAGGCAGGCAGTTTTACCAATGGCGGCATCGATATTGGGTATGGCAATTCGGCCTATCCAACTACCACGGTAACAGAGGTACTTACCGTAAACTATTATGATGATTATGGTTTTAATCCCGCTCCGGGCAACGGAATTACTGCCTTTGCGGTAAGCAGCACTACCAACACCCAGGGATTGGCCACCGGAAGCCGGGTCAGGGTGTTGGACGTCAACCCAGCAGCATGGATCACCATGGCCACCTATTACGATGAAAAGGCTCGGCCGATCTATACCCATTCCAGCAATACCTATTTGGGTACGGCGGATGTAGTGGAGAGCAAGCTCGATTTTGTGGGCAGGGTAGTACAGAGCCGTTCGGCCCATACCCGCAATGGAACAACCTTAGTAATCCTGGAAAATTTTGAATACGACCATGTGGGCCGGTTGCTCAAGCAGACCCAATGCATCGGGGATCAAGGTCTGGGTTACACTTGTTCAGGTAGTTCGGCTCCCAACAATCTTGTGCTGCAGGGCAGTACGGTGACCACGGACCAGCAAGCGCAAAACAGCATTACAGTGAGTCCGGTGACCACACTAAGCGGTACGGCCACCCTCAGCATTGTGGGTAATGGAGGCCAGGAAGAACTCATTGCCTACAATAACTACGACGAACTGGGGCAACTGGAACAGAAAAAAGTGGGAGGCACACCCGGAGCGAACTATACTAGCACCCAAGGCCTTCAGACTGTGGACTACGAATACAACGTACGGGGATGGCTGACCCAGATCAATGATCCCTTCGCCTTGGGAACAACGGATTTGTTTGGATTTAAGATCAGCTACAACGATTTACATGCCGAGGACAGCGGAAACAGTCCCTATGGAACTCCACTTTACAATGGCAACATCAGTGAAGTGTTCTGGGATACGCCCAATAATGTATCCTCGGTCGCCAATCGGGGCTACTTTTTTGAGTACGACGCCCTGAACCGGCTTAAAAAGGGTGACTATATCTGGCAGTACACAAGTGATAGCTTCCACAGCACGGACAACGTATCGGGGAATGCAGCGCTCACCGAGGAACTCACCTATGACAGAAACGGGAACATCCTCACCCTCCAAAGGGGTGGCTTGAGCCAGTCCCATGGTTATATAGACCAGTTGGCCTACGCCTACGACGGAGGAAATAGGTTGATGCGGGTGACCGATAGCGGAACGGATGCCGACCCCAATGCCTCCGACTTCAAGGACGGCACCAACACCAATGACGACTTTGAATACGATGCGAACGGAAATTTAAAATTGGACAGAAACAAGGGCATCACGGACATTACGTACAACCATTTGAACCTGCCCACGCAGATCACGATGGGCGGGGGTACAATTTCGTATATTTACGACGCCACGGGCATCAAGTTGCGCAAGACCGTGGGAAGTTCTGTGACAGACTATGCGGGCAATTATGTGTACCAGAATGGGAACCTCCAGTTCTTTAACCAGCCCGAAGGCTATGTCACCCCGAGCGCAGTCGAGGGGTCATACGATTATGTGTACCAATACAAAGATTATCTAGGGAATATCCGATTAAGCTATACCGATAATGGTGGTACGTTGGAAATTGTGGAGGAGAACAACTACTACCCCTTCGGCCTTAAGCACAAAGGGTACAATGAGGTCACCTCTCCATTGGGCAACAGTATGGCGAACAAGTGGAAGTATAACGGGGTGGAACTTGAGGAGACTACAGGGTTGTATGAGATGGATTGGCGAGGTTATGATTCTTCATTAGGAAGATTTATGATTGTCGATCCTTTGGCAGAATTGGTAGAACAGCTTGACAAATCTCCTTATGCATTTGCTTGGAACAACCCCGTGTTTTATAATGACCCATTGGGGTTATGTCCTGACTGTCCTGACCCAGAAAATGCTAATGAGGGTGATACTTTTACTTTAGAGAATGGAAGTGAATATGAGTTTGTTGACGGTGAATGGCAAAAAGCAGTGACAGAACTTGAAGAAGTTGTCGTTACGGCCGATAGCCCATCTGATGATAGTAGTACCTCAGAAGCTAGGGGACCATTTTTAGTGCCTACTCCAACACCTACGGCACCAACTCCAACACCCACTGTTAGTCCTGGGAATCCAGGTATCGTTGGGCTTGCCCTAATATGGGCGACATTTTATACTTCGGACACGTCACCATATAGTCCCTCAAATATTGCAGAAACATTAAATCCTGAAAGTGCCAAGGGTCTAAAAAGGGATGAAACTGCGGTCATGAGAGTCCAAGTACAGCAAGGCACGACGAATATAGCATCGACTACTGCAACTAACACAGCCACGCAAGGTGTTACTACATTACAAGCTGATGTTGCTTTGGTGACAACAAGGGAACTCGCAAGACAACAATTGAAGAAAGTTTTAAGCAGCCCACAGGCCCAATTGGCATTCTCTAAGATGGCTAAAAAAATTCAAAATGCACCTAAAAATGGAGGGATAATTGCAGGAACCAGAACAACTCTTCAAGAAACATTTATCTTTAACAATACTCAATACAGAATTGATGTGGAAAGTATTAAGGGACATAACTTGCGGTTTTAGAAATGAATGAAAACTTGAAGAATTTATTGGAAAAGTCAAAGTCTAATGACTTTACGGTGGCAAATAATGCCCTTTCAGACTTAGGTCTTCTGGTCGAACGACATACCCAGAACAGATATTCTGAAAAGGATTATCTCTTGTTACTTGATAATAATGAAGAACTTTATAATCTGAAATTAACAGATTCCGATGTAGATGTAATAGTTAGTTTTTTCTTTGATCAAATCTTAAATGGCACAGATCATGGTGTAACACTGGCATGGTGTTTAGGCAAATGCTATCATTTGGACATATTTGAAGGCATGAAAAAGTTGCTTACGGTTTATGATGATGATGATGATGTTACATTACAGTTGCTTTATTCTATAAATGCTCTTTTTGGATTGGATACTATCAAACCAAAATTGCTGAAAATTAAGAATAGAAAGGATTTACCAAATACGAAGAGTTATTTAGATGAGTTAGAAGCTAATGGTTTTTTTGGAAGTGTGTTAAACTAAAAGGCTTTTAGAATATGTCACAAACAGCAACCCTTTTTCGGTTGCTGTTTTTTTTACCCACCCTTCCCACTCCCCCCCCCCGCTCCCGCTAGATTGCATCTAGTGGTTTACAAACAAAAAGAGTAAAGCCAGTCCCTTTCATTTGGGTCTGTTTTTTTCACCCCCCAAAAAAAAATCGCTCCCCTTTTTGAGCTGGTTAAGTAAGATGTACTAAACCCTATTTTTCAGTGCTATTCAATAAAAGGAAGAACCTATCAGTTCCTAAAAATTTCATTATTGGATACAATTTCAACCCAACAATTAACGTCAACCAATAAAGGAGAACATCAACATATTGGCTTGGTGTTAAAGTTTATATCTGGATCATAAAATCACAATATTTCATGATGATAAAGTAGTATTTTCTGTATTTTTAGTCTTATTATATCTTATAACATAATGCGTATTTTACTACTTATTTTATGTTGCTCTGGAATGTTGGGTATATGCAGTTGCTCCTCTTACAAAGCCAAAAAACAAGAAGCATTGCTCAATTTTCCGGAGTTGGGCACAGTGATTAAGACTTCTGGGGATATGTGGTACAGCGCTTCCGAGCAGGTAGGTGTTCCCAATTGGTCAGTGTTAAAAGTAGATGTAAAGCAACTACCTTTTAACCGGACATCCTATTTGGCCTATGCGAAATATATGCAACAGGCCGGAAAGATCAACAGCATCTCCTATAACGACTCCCTACCTTACAAACCCAAATATTTACGATTGCAGTTGTTGGACCGGCTGGGCATTACCCAATTATTGAACAATGATGCTCATGACGACTTGCGCTCCTACGTATCCAATGATGATACCTATAAATTGGTCACAGGATTGAACATCACCATACCCGAAACTGAGATGCCCAGTTTTTTACAGGCCGAGGCGATTCAATTGCAGAAAGATAATTATGGCAACATCCAACTTGTTATAATCAACGGGGAGTTTGAAAGACGCTACTTTTTTTCCGAATTGCATGTGTTTGGCTACCAATATGCCCATTTCTGTTGGGGAGAGGACCAATATCACAATATGATTATCGAAAATCTGATTTCAGAAGATCAAAAATGCCCAAAGGGGACGCACCTAAAAGCCTCAAAAGTAAATGGAGGTCGGTCTTACCTTAAGTTTTAATACCATGCAGAAAACCATAAAACCCATTGCACTTACGTTTTTATTTGAACTTACACTTTTACTTAAACTTGCACTTGTGTTTTGGAGCTGCGAGGACATTTTGGAAGTGCCGGACATCTCCAATCAATCCGTTTCCATTTTAGCACCCGTTGAGGGCAGTGTCATCCAGGGCAACGATGTGACCTTTAATTGGCAATTGGTGGACGATGCCACGGCCTACAACATTCAGATTGCCACCCCTAATTTTGAATCAGCGGTACAGATTCTATTGGACAGCATTATTCAAGAAGATACACTGGGCAATGTTCGAAGCAACATCACCCAGACCCTGCTCAATGGAAACTATACTTGGCGGATCAGGGCACAGAACAGTGATTATGAAACTCCGTATACCATCAACACCTTCGAAGTGGATGGTGATGAAAATCTGGATGTGAACCCACCTAATACCCCGCAATTGGTGGCTCCGGCCAATGGAGCTTCGCAAAGCGACGCTGAGGTAAATTTCTCATGGACACGGGAAGATGTGCCAGGCACTGCCGAGCGTGACAGTATCTTTATCTTTTCAGATGAAAACCTACAAAATCTCTCCACAAAGGCATTAGGAGCGAACAAGACCTTTTCCGCAAATTTGGCAGTAGGCACATTTTATTGGTTTGTTCAGGCTTACGATGCCGCTGGTAATGAAAGCGGTCCCAGTACAACCTTTAATTTTACCATCGACAATTGAACAAAAACACCAAAACATATGTGCTATTGGGAGGAGTACTGCTCATTTGGGGCATCATCGGCTTCAGGATTTACAGCGCGCTGTCCCCCGATGAAGAAACTTTGGCATTTACGGAGGAAATAACATTTAAGCCCAAAAAAGCAATCACAAAGGATACGTTTACGATTAAGGCAGATTATCGTGACCCTTTTTTGGGCAACTTTGGTGTTTCCTCAAAAAAGAGGGCCACAAAAACTACCAAAAAGAAAACAGTAAACTTTCCACAGATCAGTTACACTGGTCTTATCACGGATCAAAAGACCAAAAAGCACATCTTTTTTGTCACTATTGCGGGGACACAGTACCTCATGAAAAGGGGAAATCAACAAAATGAGGTCACCTTGGTCAGTGGATCGTCAAAGCACATTCGAGTGCGCTATAAAGGTGTGGTAAAAACAATACCCTTGCAAAATGCGACCCTTTAAAAAAATCAAGGCGGGTTCGCTTCAGTTTGTGCTCTTTGTGGGTGCAGTGATTGCTGTACTTCTACTGACATTCGTACTGTTGCACCAAACCCATATGCTTTTTGATCGAAAAAGCTCAAAACAGATTGATGTGATCAAATACGCCAGCTATGGTATTACCAAGGCAATGGCGCAACAAAATTTGCCTCATGACTCACTTCGAATTGATTTCGACCAAGATGGTGATATACAAGTATCCGTTTTAAAAACCTATTGGGGAGTATTCGAAAAATATACAGCGGTTTCTCGATTCAAAAAAAACAGATTTGTAAAGACCGCTTTGGTCGGAGGAGGGTTGTCGCCTGATTTTCCAGCACTTTATCTGAAAGATAATGATCGTCCCATGATCATTGCTGGAACATCCAAAATCAGTGGAGATGCCCACCTACCACAACAAGGTATTCGTCCTGGGACCATTAGTGGTGAATTCTATCAATTTAATAGACCCGTGTACGGACAAATAAAAAATAGCACCAAAACCCTTCCGCCCTTAAATAAGGCGCTCAAAGACCACATCCAGCAATTGTCTACACGGGAAATTGTTCATCAAGCTAATAAAACCAGATTTTCTCTTGGCCTAAAACTGACCAATTCTTTCCAACAACCAACGCTATATATTGAGGGTGACTTTATGGATCTTTCTGAAGTGGAACTTATGGGAAATGTGCTGATCAAGGCTTCCCAAGAAATTGTGATAAGAGCCAACAGCAAGCTTAAAGATGTGGTGTTGGTAGCCCCGAGCATCCGTATTACCGATGGATTTAGCGGAGCTTTACAGGCCTTGGCTTCACAAAAGATCGAAGTAGGTAAACGGGTGGTGTTGGAGTACCCATCAGCTTTACTGGTGGATAGGGGCAACCGACCTATAAATGCAAGGCAAAGCCAACCAGATCTATCCATTGGTTCAAATACCATGGTGAAAGGTGCAATAGCCTATTTGGACACATCCGAAGAACAAACGTTTTACCCCCAAATAACCCTTGCTCCAGAGGCCATCGTGCATGGTGAGGTGTATTGTGAGAAAAATTTAGAGCTAAAAGGCAAAATACTGGGGAGGGTGGTTACTGACGCTTTTGTGGCTATGGAAAATGGTAATGTGTACCAAAATCATCTTTACAAGGGGATTATTGATTCCAGTTTTTTACCTGCATCTTTTGCGGGACTGGTAATGGGTGAAAGAAAAACTGTGGCCAAATGGTTGTACTGAAAAAATTAAAAGCCTCTACTTTAATGGAAACTATGGTGGCAACGGTATTGATCGTGGTGATTTTTATGCTGTCCAGTCTCATTTTGAATTCACTCTTTTCGGCACAGGTGAAAAACAATCTGCAACCTTTGAAAACACGCCTGACGAAATTGGAATATCTGTACAATAATAAAAGAATCGTGTTGCCCTATTACGAAGAGTGGCAAGGATGGGAGATTACTATTGTGCATGTGCAGGGATATGGGTCAGTAGAAATTATGGCCAAAGAGTTGGATGTATCTGAGGCGCGAATTGTAAAACAGCAGGTATATGGCTTTCACTAGAAAAATAAGCGCATTTACATTAGCAGAACTGATGGTGGTGCTGTTATTGACCATAGTTGTAGTAGGTCTAGCCTTTTCTATTTTGGGATTGGTACAGCGCCAAATGGCTGGAATTCAGGCGAACTATGAGGATAAAACAGAGGGCAATCTGCTTCAGCATGCTCTATGGGTTGATTTCAACTCTTATAACCATGTAGAATATGACCCTGTTGCCCAAACTGTATTTTTTGGCAATCATACCAAGGATTTGACCTATTATTTTCAGGAAGGTCTGATCATTAGGGCACGGGATACTTTTTATACCAGTTTTAGGATGGATGGATTGTTCTTTAATGGACAAACTGTGAGCGGAGGAAAGATAGATGCGATTGAACTGGTGGACAAGCAGGAAAATATTGAAAAACGGATATTCGTCTATAAAAAAAACACGGCAACTGATTTCATGAACTGATGGGATTCAATTTGGAAAACATAGCGCCGGATCAAAGCATTCCGAAAGATAAATCTGAAAGGGAAAAAACACCTCTTTTGGAGCGGGAACTGACTTTTTTTGGCAAGGCTTTTTCAAATAAGAGAAAGGAGGATTTTTACACCGAGTTGAGTGTGTTGTTGACAGCGGGAGTTCCCTTAAAGGAATCTTTAAAGCTGATTGGGGAGGGACAGAAAAAAGAACAGCACAAGAAATTGTTTCAGGATTTAGGGCAACAATTGGTATCGGGAAGTAGTTTTTCAGAGGCGATTAAAAAGCAAAAGGAGTTTACCGAATACGAATACTATTCCCTAAAGATTGGTGAAGAGTCTGGTACCTTATCCACCATTGCATCTGAGCTTGGTACTTTTTTTGCTAAAAAAAATGAACAACACCGGAATCTGATCAATGCGTTGATCTATCCGATCATTATTTTGGTGACTGCGGTTTTGGTGGTTATTTTTATGCTCCGGTTGGTGGTGCCCATGTTTCAGGATATTTTTAAACAGAACAACGTGGAACTCCCATGGATTACCCAGGTCATTGTTGCGATATCCGATTTTATTAAGGATTATGGTTGGTGGCTTGTACTTTTGGTTATAGCCTTTATCGTATTACGAAAGCTATTGTTCAATTCCCAGGCCCTTAAGAAGCGAATCGATTATCTCTTGCTACGGATCCCTTACATGGGAAGTTTCTTGAAAGCCGTCTACCTTGCCCAGTTTACCAGGGCCATTAGTTTATTGACCGCATCAAAGGTACCTGTTTTAAACAGTATTGAACTGGCGGGAAAAATGATTGGGTTTGCTCCACTTAACGATGCTTTGGATGTTGTCAACCAAAAAATTCTAAAAGGCGAAAGCCTGAGCAACAGCCTAAAGGGCAACCGAATTTTTGATGCTAAAATGATATCGATGGTGAAGGTTGCGGAAGAGACCAATCAGACAGAGTTTATGTTCGAGCGGCTGAACCAACAATACAGTATTGAGGTTCAACAGAAATCCAAACTACTGAGTACGCTTATGGAGCCTATGATCATTTTGGTGGTGGGTGTTTGTGTTGGGGTCATCCTCGTGGCGATGTACTTGCCCATGTTCAAACTGGGGAGCGTGCTTGGATAGGGAATTCATGAATTTAACTTCCGGCTTGCAAGTCAAAACATAAAAAAGCCACCAGTTATCGTTGATGGTTTTCCTGTGTATCAGGGACTGGATTCGAACCAGCGACCTTCGGGTTATGAGCCTGAGGCCCCAACCTACTATTTTTAAACCACTGAAAAACAGTTTGTTAGTTAGTGTTAAAATGTCAAAAAGCGCGTACAATTTGTTTGGTGGCATTTACGCTTTCGTTTTTTTAAAGGCACAATAAATGATTGAAAACCATTTAGTTGACTCTTTTTTTGTGATCCAAAGTTGCTGAAAAAGTAATAGATGCCAGACTGTTTTCTAAATTTCAAGGGCGGGATTTGGAAAGTATAGTTGAAAATGCAATGAATGCCATCACATTAAATAGGGACAAGTTACTTCGATAAGCAAATAGAATGGGTAAAAGGCAAAATGTTGAAAATCAAGTTAAGAAAATCCTCCCCAATTGATTGCGGTGGGGATATCCGAAGACAATATAATATGTCCGTGGATTTGGATTCAAAATGACACTTACTTTTTGTGGATTACGGGCAAAGACCCTAAAGTGGAGTCTCCATTGGGCAAGTGTGGAATTTTAGAGTGGACTTATTTGATTATTTAATTCATTTTCAGTGTTTTAAAAATCGCCAAGATTAATTACCCACCAAAACAATGTCGAATTTTAAATGAACTTGTTTCATATCAAATATCTAAAAAATTGTAAGGTAGCTGTCTGTTTCAGAATTCTTTAAAGTAATCTCGGATTCGGGTAATTATCAGACTGATCCTCAATGGTATTGTCCAAACAAGTGAAGTCTTTTTCCACTAAAAGAGAGAGCGCCGAAGTATCGTTCCAATCTACCGAATTGCTGTATCCCACCCTATTGCTGTTGGCCCATATGGACAACTCCTTTTGTGGCATGTATATGGTAATCCTATTGTTCACAAAATCGGCTTCCAATTCTTCAATACCAGCTTTGGCCTCAAGACTATAGACCAATATGTTGCTACCAAAAGCGGTAGTCTCCTCATAAAACCCCTCATTACAGAAGGTCTCTACTTCGGTTTTGGTTAACCGGAACCGCACTGAATTACCTTTGATTCGTATTTTCATTTTCGTTTTATTTTGAGTTTTCCATCACCGGCTCACCAACGTTATAGTTGATGGTGACCCTAGTACCTTCATCAGGTATTGAATTGATGAACAAACGTCCATTGATATAACTTATACGCTCTTTCATAAAAAATACCCCCATACCACCTTCACTGTCCTTCTTGGCTACCTTATCCAAAACGGATGGGTCAAAGCCTTTGCCATCATCATCAATGACTACGCTCAAAAGGCCATCCACATAGTTGATGGTAACCAGGATATAATTGGCATCTGAGTACTTAATGGCATTATTGACTGCCTCTTGGGTTACCCTATAAATGTTTGTTTCCGCCAGTGAATCAAAACGGATGTTTTCCTCGGTCTTGTTCTCAAATAAAATATTTTTTCCCGTAAGCTTACTCAATTCAACAGTCATTTTTTGAAGTGCAGGGAAGATACCATGATCTTCCAATTCCGGTGGGGTAAGATTAAAGGTCGCTGTACGTACCCCCTTTATCAAATCTGAAGCAAGTGTTTTCAGATAAGCGATTTTTTCTTTGGTCTTTTCCTTCTGATTTAAGTTTATCGATTCGATATTGAACTTCAGGGCCGTTAACATTTGCCCTATGCCGTCGTGAATATCCTTCGCAATACGCTTCCGTTCTTCTTCTTGTCCCTCCACAATTTGACTGGCCTGCAATTGCTTCTGTTGCATGCGCTCCTCATAATTCTGTTTGGTCAGTTCCTCAATTTTTAACTGGTTCTTCTTTCGTTCCGTAATGTCGGAACATAATATCAATACACTTTGTTCCAAACTGGATTGGTGCATGGGTATAATGGACATATCAAGCCAAAGGTGAGTCCCTGCTTTGGTCCGGATCTCTATTTCTTCGTTGCGAATGTTTTTTCGCTTGCTGGTGACCATTTCCCGGAGGTATTGTTGTTGCCCTTCATCATCGGTAAGGATTTCGGAAAGCGGAGAGTTCAGCTGGACTTTGGAAATGCCCAACAAATTCAGAAATTTTTTGCTAATGAAAACTACCGTACCATTCTTTCGGATGCTTGCAAAAAGGGCTGCATTGTCAATTACAAAATTAAGTTCCTGAAGTTGTTGCAATGAGCGTTGCTTTTCTTCAAAGAGACGTTTGATTTCCGAGGCGGTATTATCCGATTCTATTTGACTTTGAATCAATTTTGAAATGGTTTCCCGTATCTGAATGGAAAGGGGTCTGAAGATAAAGACCACCTCCAACAACAGAATCAATAGGGATAGCGCCAACAAGAGGTATTCCTTGAGCTTTAGTTTTTGCAGCTTTTCTTTGCTCAGCGCATCATATTCATTCACTATGGCATCCATTTTGACTAAAAAGTCCCCTTCGTTGGCCAGTAATACACTTAATTGGTCTTCATATTTTGGAGAAAGAGAATAATCGATAGAACTGTCACTCAAAATAATTTCAGCTGCATGGACCATAGCTTCATGATGGGGGTTCAAATCCTCGAACAATGTTAGAATGGTTCGATTTTCTTCCTTTGGAAGACCTATGCTATCGTTACCATTTTGAAGCCCGTTATGGGAAGTCTTCCATACAAAGAGTGTTTGTTTTAAATCGTTCTGAATTTTTTTTATTTCTTCAATATCTGAGTTAGTGGTTCTGAGGAGTAACGCTTCTTTGACCAACTTTTGACTAAAAGCTCTTTGCCGCCCGGCCACATTGATGACCCTAGAGTCGTTAAGTTGTAAGTTGAGGTGCTGTTGAATTAAAATTTGGGCAACAATAATGGTCAAGGCAATAGTGGCAAGAGCCAACAAGTACCACTTTCTAACCCTTAAAAAGGTAGCGGTGTCCAGTGCCTGTTGTTGCTTTTGGTTTTCCATGACCAGTAGTATGCATCAAAAATAAGCCATTAGACCAAAACTGCCCGGTAGCAAGGGCGTTCAGCATTTCGATAATCCGCCATCTCAAAGCAATTCTTTATAGTATGCTGTCGCCTCGAACCTTTCAGCTTTAGGCTATTTTGAGAAACCAATATAGATAAAGTTGTTCTCAATTTTTATTGGATAGGTCGCAATAGCCTCCAGATTCCCATTGAGATTTTCACCCGTTTTCAATGAAAAGGTGTTTTTATGCAGTGGACAGGCTACTTTAGGATGGTCACCATCGACCCCAATCATCCCCCTCGATAGAACCATTTCCATTTTATGCGGACATAGATTTTGACAGGCGTACCATTCGCCTTTTCGAGTAAAGTTGAACACCGCTATTTGCTTATCCTTGTATTTCACACAGGCTCCTCCGTTTTTGGGGAATTTGGAAACCTCCGCAGCTTTGAACCAAACTGTTACTTCTGATTCAGTGGTTGCTTGATAGGTATTCAGTTCTGGTATCATAACTCAAAATTTACTGTCGTCTTTATAGAAGGTAGTATCCTTAAAATTAGGTCCAAGCCTTGGGCATCTTCTGCCCTCTCATGGGCACAAACTCAATATTACTATCCTCTTCTTCTGAATTTACAAAGTGGGTATACCTTGCCCGGATTTCGGGTGTTTCCACTGCTTCTTTCCACTCACATTTGTAGGTGTCGGCATATTGTTGCATTTCGGCGTCCAGTTCTTCACCAATACCCAATGAATCGTTTATGACCACATTTTTCAGGTAAGTGATTCCTCCTTCCAGTTTTTCCAACCAAGCGGCGGTTCGGGTCAAAGGCGGAGCAGTTTTAATATAGAACATCAAGAAACGGTCTACATATCTGACCGCAGTTTCTTTGTCCACTTTTTCCGCCAACAATTCGGCATGCTTCGGATTTGCTCCTCCGTTACCGCATACGTATACATTCCATCCTCCTTCAACCGCGATAAAACCAAAATCCTTACAACGGGCCTCAGCACATTCGCGGATGCAACCTGATACCCCTCCTTTCATTTTATGGGGAGAACGAATGCCTTTATACCGATTTTCAATTTCTATGGCGAAGCTTACACTCTCATCCATTCCATACCGACACCATGTGGACCCAACACAACTTTTTACCGTTCGCAAAGCTTTTCCATAAGCATGCCCACTTTCAAATCCTTCTTTGATGAGCTCTTCCCAGATTAAAGGAAGCTCATGCAATTGAGCGCCGAACATATCAATACGTTGTCCCCCCGTTATTTTGGTGTATAGATCATATTTCATTCCTATACGCCCTAAGGCCATTAACTGTTTTGGGGTGATTTCACCTCCTGCAACCCTGGGAACCACAGAATAGGTTCCATTGCGTTGAATGTTGGCCAGATAACGATCGTTAGAATCTTGAATGGTTTCCTGTCGATTTGCCGTTTCATTGTAGACACTGGCAAAAATAGCGGCAACAGCGGGCTTGCAAACTTCACAGCCGTCTCCTTGACCCACGGTATCGAGCAGCTCGTCATAATCTTGAATGTTTCGCAGTTTTACAATATCGTACAACTCCTGACGAGAGTAATCAAAGTGTTCGCAGATATGTACTTTGACCGTTTTGCCTAGGGATTTTAAACTTTCTGTGACCAAATCCGCGACCATCGGCTTGCAACCCCCACAACCTGTGGTCGCTTTGGTGGATTTAGCTATGCTTTTTACGCTTTCATGTCCTCCTTCGGTAACAGCACAGCAAATGGCTCCTTTGGTAATGGATTCGCAAGAACAGACCACAGCTGCATCGGGCAGGTCCATGACATTGCCCATGGCGTCTCCATCGCCCCCACGAGCCCCCAGAATCAAATCTTCGGGGTTTTCAGGCAATGGCATTTCATTCTGCTGAAGCTGTAACAACATATTGTAATCCAAAGCATCTCCAACCAAAATGCCGCCCAACAATTTTTTACCATCCTTGGAAACATTGATCCGCTTATACAATCCTTGTAATTTGTTTTCAAAAACAATGGTATGTGCTTCTTCTTCAGAGGTGAAGGGGTTTCCAAAACTGGCTACATCGACACCGATAAGCTTTAGTTTGGTCGACATGTCTATGCTCTCGGCCATCAGGGTTTCTCCACCCAAAATCTGGTCCACAGCCACTTGAGCCATTTCATAACCAGGTGCGACCAAACCATATATCATCTGATTGTATAGGGCTACCTCACCAATGGCAAAAATGTAGGGATTCGAAGTACGCATGGTGTTGTCCACCACAATTCCACCACGAATACCAACTTCGAGATCACATGTCTTGGCCAATTCATCCCGAGGACGGATGCCTGCTGAAATTATTAGCATGTCCACATTCAATGAATCCCCTTCTGAAAATTCCATACCCTGAATACTTCCATTACCAAGAATTTGCTGGGTAGCTTTGTTCAGATGAACGCTTATTCCCAGTTCATTCATTTTGGTTTCCAGGGCTGCACTACCGTCATCATCCAATTGGCGAGGCATTAACCTAGGGGCAAATTCCACCACGTGGGGTTCCAACCCCATATCTTTCACAGCCTTAGCTGCTTCAAGACCCAAGAGGCCGCCACCAAGCACCGCAGCTTTACTTCCTTTGATACTTGAGGCATAGCTCATAGTCTCTTCCAAATCTTCTATGGTACGATATACAAATACGCCCTTTTTGTCTACTCCCTTTATGGGTGGTACAAAGGGGACGGAACCTGTAGCCAATACCAAATAATCATATGAAAACGATTTTTCGTTTAACGTGATTATGGTCTTTGTTTCTTTTTGAATGTCCACAACACGTTCATTAGTATATAGTTCAATACCATTTTCCTCGTACCACGACCGTGGAGAAAGAGTCAATTTTTCAGCATCACCATTCTCAAAAAACTCGCTAAGGTGAACCCTGTCATAGGCTACTCTCGGTTCCTCACCAAAAACAATAAGTCTGTAATCCTCCTGTTGTGATTGATGGACAAATTTTTCACAAAACTTGTATCCCACCATTCCATTACCAACAACAATAACTGTTTTCATATGCCTGTAATTAAACTACAAGGCAATATTACGTATTATTACGTATTTTTGATATGATTATATCGAAATAATTACGTATTCTTGTTGTGGAATTGATAAAACCATCCTATAAATAATCCAAATGAAACAATTACACAAATCACCAAAAGTAACCCTTGTAGGGGCGGGACCGGGTTGCTCAGAACTCATTACTCTTAAGGGTTTAGAGGCTTTGAAGAAAGCGGATATCATTTTATACGATGCACTAGTGAGTCCTAAACTTTTGGAGATGGTTTCACCCAATATTCAGAAAAAATACGTAGGAAAGCGTTGTGGAAAACATAGTGTTCAACAAGAAGAGATTAACAAATTGTTGGTAGAATATGCCTTCACCCATGGTCATGTAGTACGATTAAAAGGTGGCGATCCTTTTGTCTTTGGACGAGCTTCAGAAGAGATTGATCATCTGGAATCATTTGGCATTCCCGTTACGGTGATACCAGGTGTAAGCAGTGCGATTGCTGTTCCCTCCAGTCAAGGGATTCCATTAACAAAGCGAGGAACTGCCTCAAGTTTTTGGGTAATGACAGCTACCAAACGGGATGGTTATGTCTCTGAAGATTTGACTTTGGCCGCCCAATCCTCAGCAACAATGGTTATTTTGATGGGAATACGAAAATTGAAGGAAATTTCCAGTGAAATTAGGAGGTTTCGAGGAAGTTCTACCCCTATAGCCATTATTCAAAATGGCACTTTGAAAGACGAAATTGTCCATATTGGAACATTGAAAAGCACATCCAAACTTTTAAATACATTAGACACTTCAAAACCAGGAGTTATAGTAGTGGGCAATGTTGTTTCCGAACATCCCTCCTTTTTTGATGAAGAAATACAACGTGTTCTACATTCTATTCTTTAAAACTGTTTCATCGAAACTCCATATGATGAAATCGACACTTGGTTTTATGGTTAATCAAATAAAATTCAACATCTGATTTCAATCATCTTTCTATTCTCCCAATTTAGATTTTTAGGAGGAAATCGGAAACATCGTTTTGCATTGATTTTCTTACAATTTGTAAGGCATCTACAGCGATAAATGACGGTCTGCATGTCTTAAAATTTGACATTTGATTTGACTGGTTGATTCAACCATGGTTTCCATCAAATCAAAACACTTATTCATTGAATTAGGAATTCCCACCTGTTATATTCCTTTTACATTCATAGTTAAAAACAATTAGAGTTGTTGGCAGGAAAAACCAATATTTCCTCACCCTATGCACTGGATAAAATAAGAAAGGTGAAGAGCCTTAAAAAATGCCCTCATTTATCAAGCCAAAAGATATATTCCCATTCCAACTACGCAAAACTTGGGTTATGAAAAAAATCAAGGAACAACCATTTATAAAGTCTTTATTTTTTTTGATTACGTTATCAGTAATATCATGTGGTGGGGTGCCTGAAACAACAATTTCCGAAGAGAAAGCTTTTTCAGTTGAAGAGGTACTTGAAATGGTATCCACACAAAATGACATAACACGCACCCTCTATACAAAAGCTATTGTAGACAAAGGTAAAGCACAGGGAATGCGATTTGATGAAGATTGGCGGAAAGATAGAATAGAAGCAGGTCCTTTACCAGCTTTATTCCTACGAGGAATCTCGAACAGCATTCGAAGGGGGCCTGTGCCACTAGGATTGTATCTGGGTTCGGATTTTCCGGTAAATAATGCCAACAAGTTTGAAGGAAAACAATCCGCACTATTTGAAAAAATAAAAAAAGATCAAAAGCCCCAATTTTTTTATGACGAATCACAACAACTACACACCGCAATGTTTGCGGATATCGCTGTTGCAAATGCCTGTGTAACTTGTCATAACGAACATTCTCAAACCGCGAAGACCGACTGGAAACTAGGTGATGTTATGGGAGCTACAACTTGGCAATATCCCAAGGATTCATTGAGCTATAAAGATGCCATTGATGTGTTGAATGCATATTCAAAAGGAACAATTGATATTTATATTGAATACCTCAACGAAGTAGCTGAATTCAAAGAAAGTGAAAAACCCATTATAGGAGAAAGATGGCCCGAAGAGGGCAATTACTTGCCAACAGCTGAAGTATTTCTTGATAGTGTAAATAAACTATCATCCTATCAAACCCTGAAGATTTTAGTGGGTGACAAGTAATGGTACAGAGATTATTCGGGGAATGATTGAAGGGATAGGGTACCCGGTTCATTTTAACAACTAACAGGATTATATCCGTGAAAAATAAGATCAATTATTCATCCTATGTAGGACTCGTATTGTTGATTCTTTTTTTTCTTCAGTTTTTTTTGGATTGGAAATGGGATTGGTTGGCAAAAATGCAAAACAATGAATACTACAAAAGATGGTCTGGTTTGGGGTTGGCATTTTTTATATCGTTTCAGTGGGTTTTAACATTTAGTAGGATAATAAAAAAGTTTAGGCCAAAGTCACAGAAAATGGCAGTATTCCACAAATGGGTCGGGGCAACAAGCCCATTGATGTTTTATTCGCATAGCATGATCATGGGGTATGGTTATTTGGCACTACTTTCCTACGTATTTCTTGCAAATGCATTTATGGGTTATGCTAACCTGGATGTTATCAAAAGTAATAATGAAATAGTCTTTAAAGCATGGATGATTTCCCACGTTGCATTTTCTGTCATCATAACCATACTGATGTTTTTCCATATTGGAATGGTGTTTTACTATAAATAATAATTGTTGTGCAATGAAATTAATTGTAAAAGATATAATAGAAGAGACTCAAGACACTTTAAGCATTTGCTTTAAAAATGGCTCCATCTTTAATAAACTATCTTATCATCCAGGGCAATTTTTGACTTTAAAAGTGGACATTAATGGTCAAATGCATAAAAGAGCCTATTCTTTTAGCAGTTCTCCAACAGAAGATAAAGACCTGAAAATCACAATCAAAAAGATAGAAAATGGACTGGTATCCAATTACTTACATGAAAATTTAAGGATAGGACAAAAGGTGAGTGTTGATAAGCCAACCGGAAGTTTTTTTGTTAAGCCTAAAAAAGATGCTAAAAAGCAATATGTCTTTTTTGCAGGGGGAAGTGGAATTACCCCGATTTTTTCCATTATTAAATCCTTGCTGGCAAAAGAACAAAAATCAAAAATCTTGCTTGTATATGCCAATCAAACCAATGACTCCATCATTTTTCTCAGGACTTTAGAAACCATGGCGGAGAAATATGACGCGTCTTTTTTTGTGGAACATGTTATCGCGACAAACAATAAGACGGCCGATAACTACCACTCCGGGTTGATATCCGACGAACTGTTGTCCAAAATATTCGCAAAACACCAACTGTGTTTTTCCCATCACATATATATGATTTGTGGCCCACTGGGATACATAGAAAAAACAAAAGAACTGTTACGATCCAAAGGGGTAAATCCAAAAAAAATCAAGGTAGAAGTCTTTAAAAGTCCCAAGGTGACAACGATTGACAAGGACTTGGTAAGCAATGTAACCGTAACATACAATGGGCAATCATATAGGTTGGAAGTGCCAGGCAACAAATCAATTTTACAAGCTGCTATCGGCAATAATATTATGTTGCCCTACACCTGTAGAGCAGGCATGTGCATTTCATGTAAGGCTTTGTGTGTCTCGGGAGAAGTAAAAATGACAGAGGGTCATTTCTTAGAGCAGGAAGAATTAGATGCAGGCATGGTACTGACATGTATTAGTTATCCAATCACTGAAAATATTGAACTAGCATATTAACATGTTCAAGATCAGTGCAATACGAAGAAGACAGTTTTTCGGAATTTTAATAGGATTGGTCGTTGGTGCCTCCCTTATTGCATTTCTGACTTTAGATCCGTCTAAAGAATATATCTCTTTGGGGCCCATGAACTCTGGTCACAACAACTTGTCCTGTATCACGTGTCATACCGATGCAAGGGGAAATCTATCACAGCAGATCCAATCAAACATCTCCTATGTTTTTGGTGCAAGAAAACAAAATGTTGACTTCGGAACACAAGATGTAACCCCAGAAAATTGCCTTCAGTGCCATGATAGGCCAAACGATAGGCACCCCACTCATCGTTTTTTAGAGCCACGTTTTTCGGAAGTAATCAAACAAATAAATACTACTACATGTATTACCTGTCACTCTGAGCACCATGGAAAAAGGGTGACCATTAGGCCCGTGAATTATTGTATGAATTGCCATACAGATTTAGTTGTGGAAAAAGACCCTTTGGACATCTCACATGAACAGTTAATAACAAAAGAAGAGTGGTTTACCTGCATTCAATGTCATGATTTTCATGGAAATCACAGATATAAGGTCGCAGATAGACTAAAGGATACCATCCCTATAGTCAAGATCAATGCATATCTCGAAGGAGGTACAGATCCATTTGGCGATAACAAAAAATATACAGGTCTATCCGAACCCGAATGGTTGAAACAGTTTACCGAAACAAAGTAATACGAACATATAAAGTTCCCTCATGGAGGTAGAATATTCAAATAAATCAATATAAGTGCATTCTAAAAAAATCAAGATTCTTAAAAATTCACCATTGTTTTTTCCAAAGTCTCCATTTTTTGACGGTGTAAATTCTTTTACAAACAAAAATACGTATATCGGCGCATTTAATTTATAACTAAGTATTAATACGTAAGTAAAATACGTATGTTTGCTTTAACTATGCAACTCTTAAAAAGGTATACTATGAAATCTATTGTAACAAAAATTCTAAGTCTCTTTCTTCTATTCATTGTAGCAGCTTGTGGGGGAAAAGCAGAGAAAAAAACAAAAGAAACAGCTCAAGCCAACATTCCGGACAGCTCCCTGGAAATAGAAAAGCCTCAGTTAACATTTGGCTTTATAAAGTTGACGGATATGGCACCCTTGGCCATTGCAAAGGAAAAAGGGTTTTTTGAAGATGAAGGCCTGTTTGTTTCCGTAGAGGCTCAATCCAACTGGAAAAATGTTTTGGACCGTGTAATCGACGGACAACTTGATGGATCTCACATGCTAGCTGGACAGCCCATTGCAGCTGGCGCCGGATTTGGAAGGCAGGCTGAATTGGTTACCCCCTTTTCCATGGATTTAAATGGAAATGGAATTACGGTATCCAATGATGTATGGTCCAAAATGAAACCCAATGTACCAAAGGGCGCTGACGGCAAACCTATACATCCTATAAAAGCTGACGCCCTTAAACCAGTAATCTCGGCATACAAAAACAGTGGAAAACCATTTAAGATGGGCATGGTGTTCCCAGTATCCACACACAATTATGAAATCCGTTATTGGTTGGCTGCTGCAGGAATACACCCTGGCATGTACACCGCAGATAATGTACAAGGCCAAATCGATGCCGAAGTGTTGTTATCGGTGACCCCACCGCCACAAATGCCGGCAACCTTGGAAGCTGGAACCATTTATGGGTACTGCGTAGGTGAGCCTTGGAACCAGCAAGCTGTATTTAAAGGTATTGGTGTGCCAGTAACCACCAACTATGACATCTGGAAAAACAATCCAGAGAAAGTATTCGTGATGACCAAAAAGTTTATTGAAGAAAATCCGAATACAGCTATTGCAGTGACCAAAGCATTGATTCGCGCTGGTAAATGGTTGGATGAGCCAAATAATCGTGCAGAAGCAGTTAAGATTCTTTCCATGCCTCAATACGTAGGTGCTGACGAAGTTGTTTTGGCCAACTCCATGACCGGAACCTTTGAGTTTGAAAAGGGCGACAAGCGTTCTATGCCAGATTTTAATGTATTCTACAAGTACAACGCCACCTATCCTTTCTATTCCGATGGTATTTGGTTCTTGACCCAAATGCGCAGATGGGGCCAGATTCCTGAAGCAAAGCCCGCTGCTTGGTATGAGGAAACCATCAAAGATATTTACCGTCCCGATATCTGGAAAAAAGCTGCCGAGCTATTGGTTGCCGAAGGTCACATTCCTGCTACAGACATTCCAGTTACCGATGGTTACAAGCCAGCTACTTCAGATTTCATTGATGGTAATACCTATGACGCCAAAGATCCGATAGGTTACATCAACAGTTTTGAAATTGGAAACAAAGACAATTCCTCCCTATAAAACACGGTAAAAATTACAATCATGAAGCAAAGTGTAACCGTAAACAAAACACAAGAACTGAAATTGGCCAATGCTATGAAAGCAGTACTGTCCAAATTCAAGATCAAGACCCCAAAGTTTGATATCAAAACCTTGGTAAGAAAAATCATAGTGCCTCTTGTTTCCATCTTGCTTTTCATTGGGCTATGGCACGTGGGTGCGAAGGCGCTGTACAATGTTGAAGCGGATTATAAGATTCAAAAAGCCCTGGCAGATCAGGGTCAAGAAGCTGCCGATGCCATGGCTACGTGCATCGCTTCCGGGGATATCAGTTGCCAGCCCAACACGTTGCCTTCACCCGCACAGGTGTGGGAATCTTTTAATACGCTTATTGCCGACCACAAAGTAATCAGTGCTGACAAACTGGCCTTTAAGGAAAAAACAGCGGCTTTAAATGAAAAGCGCGTTGCCGAAGGGAAAGACCCTATCACCTATACCGGGAGGCCCTCTTTTGTGGATCAAATATTCACCAGTTTAAAAACAGTCTTTGCGGGATTCATATTGGCGTTTTTGATTGCGGTACCAATAGGAATCGTAATTGGCTTGAGTGAAACATTACGTAATTCCTTCAATTGGTTGATTCAGGTATTCAAGCCAGTTTCGCCCGTGGTTTGGCTGCTGCTGGTTTTCATGATTGTAAAAACTATGACCAAAGATTCGAACCAGGATAGCGCCTTTATTATATCCTTCATTAGTGTCGGCCTATGTGCCATGTGGGCAACCCTGGTTAACACGGCTATGGGAGTTTCGTCCGTGGACAAAGATTACATCAATGTTGCCAAAGTATTGAGATTAGGTCCGCTGCAAAAAGTATTCAAGGTGATTTTACCCTCATCCCTGCCCTTAATTTTTACAGGTTTGCGAATAACACTGTCGGTTGCCTGGATGGTATTGATTGCTATTGAACTTTTGGCACAAAGCCCCGGCTTGGGATCCTTTGTTTGGGAAGAATTCCAGAATGGTGCTAATGATTCAAACTCTAAAATCATTGTGGCCATGTTTGTCATCGGAATCATTGGGTTTCTACTTGACCGTATCATGTTGACCATTCAGAATATGGTATCCTTCAATAAAAATGCTACCGCTTAAAATTTGAAGTTATGGCGTATTTGGAACTGAAAAATGTGAACAAAACCTATGGAGAAGGAAAAAATGCCACTAAGGTATTGACCGACATCAACCTCACTATAAAAGAAGGTGAATTTGTAGCTATTGTAGGTTTTACAGGAAGTGGGAAGACCACATTGGTCAATCTAATCAACGGATTGTTGAAACCTACCAGTGGTGAGGTGCTTTTTAAAGGGGAGCTGGTAGTGGACACAAGCCATGAGCGCGGGGTGATTTTTCAAAATTATTCCTTGTTGCCCTGGTTGAGTGTTGGACAAAATGTGGCGATGGCCGTCAAGGAAGCGTTTCCCAATGAGAAAAAGAAATTCATCAAAGAGCGCGTCGCACAATATGTAGAGATGGTGAATTTATCTCCGGCCATCAATAAAAGGCCCAAAGAATTATCTGGGGGAATGCGCCAGCGTGTGGCGGTGGCTCGAGCTTTGGCAATGAATCCAGAGATGATCATCATGGATGAACCTTTGGGCGCTTTGGATGCTTTGACACGTGGAAACCTTCAGGATGAAATCTTGAAGATATGGAGCAAGGACAAACGAACCGCTTTGCTCATTACCAACGATGTCGATGAAGGCATCTATATGGCTGACCGTATCATTCCTCTAAGACCTGGACCCAAGGCTACGTTGGGGCCAGAGTTCAAAATTGACATTAAAAGACCAAGGGACAAAACTGAATTAAACGACAATCCTGTTTATAAAAAAACCCGAAACGCAATCATAGAATATTTAATGGGTATAGGAGAGGAGCGTAAAGCAACATCCAAAGAAGTCTATGAATTGCCCGAATTGGCGCCAAAAAATTTTGTTGCCTAAAAAAACAAGCTATCATGGTAGTAGAAGAAATCACAGCAAAAGAAACACACGAAAACGGTATTTCATTTCCTTCCGATAAGATCATGTTGGACCTTAAGGACTTGAAGAAGGTGTATCCAACCCCAAAGGGCGACTATGTGGTATTGGAGCATCTGAATCTTCAGATTCTAAAGGAAGAGTTTGTAACCATAATTGGCCATTCCGGATGTGGAAAAACAACCATGCTATCCATGATTGCAGGTTTAAACCCGATTTCAGGAGGAAACATTGCAGTACTTGGAAATCCCATTAAAGGACCAGGGCCAGACAGGGGTGTCATCTTTCAAGCACCAAGCTTGATGCCCTGGATGAGTGCATTGCAAAACGTATTGCTGGGCGTAAATCGAGTATTTCCACATGCCAGCAAGGCCGAGCGCAAAGATATTGCGAAGTACTATTTGCACAAGGTGGGTCTCGAAGGGGCTTTCGATAAAAAAGCCAATGAACTCTCGCAAGGGATGCAACAACGGGTCGGTATTGCCCGTGCTTTTGCCATAAAGCCCAAGGTACTGTTACTCGATGAACCCTTCGGGATGTTGGATTCACTTACAAGAGGAGAACTTCAAGATATTCTTATTGAAATCTGGAACAAGGAAAAAATTACGGCGGTTATGATTACGCACGATGTCGATGAGGCTATTTTCCTGGCCGACCGTGTAGTAATGATGACCAGCGGCCCAAGGGCCAAAATTGGGGATGTTCTAAAAATAAACTTTGAACGTCCGCGAACAAGGAAAGCGGTATTGGAGCATGACGATTACTACAAATACCGCAAACATCTCATCGACTTTTTAGAACATTAAAACAACGAATAATCAACGTAAAGTTTTACACTATGAAAAGAGGTTACAATTTATTAGTCCTAGTTATTCTATCGGTTCAATTTATATCAGCACAATTTACGCTGGATGCACAATTTAGACCTAGAACTGAGTATAGAAATGGTTTTCAGTTTTTACAACCTGAGGGGGAAGACGCTGGTTTTGTAACAAATACCAGGGCAAGGATAGGAGCGCGCTATAAAACGGAAACCTATGAAATTTATATCAATGTCCAAGATGTTCAAATTTGGGGCGAGAACCCACAACTTGTACCCATAGACGCAAATAGTTCTTTTTCTCTTTTTGAAGCTTGGGCAGAATTGCAATTTGGAGGTGGATGGTCCACAAAATTGGGACGCCAGGTATTGTCCTATGATGATCAACGTTACTTTGGTGGACTGGAT
Source organism: Allomuricauda sp. (assembly GCA_028284725.1). Classification (GTDB taxonomy): domain Bacteria; phylum Bacteroidota; class Bacteroidia; order Flavobacteriales; family Flavobacteriaceae; genus Flagellimonas. The sequence goes on from JANQRD010000155.1 coordinate 25,906, forward strand.
TGGGCACAACAGGGTCGGTACCATGATTTGGCCATGATCAAATTCCGGAAAGAAGATTTTATACTGGATGTAGGTTTGGCATTCAACCAGGATTTGGACAACCAAGGCGGGCCATTGTTCGGTTTCAAAAATTCCGGGACTGAGTTCAACTCGGCCAACCCTTTTCAATATAAAACAATGCAACATCTTTATGCCAAGAAAAAATTCAAGGCGATTAGTGCTAGTTTAGTATTGGCCAATTTAGGGTTCCAACAGATCGATGCAGAAACAGGGGATGCCAGCGACATAAGAAATACATTCACTGCTGGTACACATTTGACGTACAAAAAGGGAAAGTTTGGCTTAGAGGGAAATGCATTCCTACAGACCGGAGAATTTGTTACAGGGATTGATATCGATGGAGCTTATTTATTAGGGTTAGAGGCCTTTTATAGCGTGAGTCCAAAAACTAAATTAGGGGTCGGTATTGAAGCCATCAGTGGAGATGATCCATCTACCACTGGCACGGAAGCGTTTTTACCTCATTTTGGCACGAACCACAAGTTCAATGGATTTATGGATCATTTTTATGTAGGCAACTGGATTAACAATGTTGGTCTATTGGATATCCATGCCAGTGCTACTTTCAAATTAGGAGAAAAAACAACGCTTTTTTCAAAGTTGTTGAGTTTTCAGGGTATGGAAGATACGCCAAGTGGAGAAAGCGGCCTAGGCACGGAATTGGATCTAGTATTGACCCAAAAATTCAAAGGTTTTGCACTTAAGGTAGGTTATTCCCAATTGTTTGCGGCCGATGGATTGGAAGAATTGGAAACTGCTCGTTTGGGTGCTACAGAACCTGTGGATTTTAAAGGTTCCCAAAACTGGGCCTGGGCCATGATCATTATCAAACCCACGCTTTTCACGACGGCAAAATCGGATAAGTAGCAATAAAAAGCTTTGCTTCGCAGGGGTCATGTCGACTAAACAGTCGGGGTGGCCCTTTGTGTTTTGTAAAGCCAAAACAAAATCTGTTATTTTTGCAATATGTCCGAACCTGACCAAGAAAATACCATTAAAATTATTCTTGCCGATGACCATGCCTTGGTTCGAGATGGAATCAGGGCTTTATTGGAGGAAGAATCCGATTTGGACGTTGTAGGTGAGGTTTCCAACGGTCTTGAAGCCTTAGAAATGGTTCAGGAAAAAAATCCAGATATTCTAATCGTTGATATTCGCATGCCAGAGCTCGGTGGTATTGAAACTGTTGAACGACTTAATAAAGTTGGTGCCCTGCCAACAAAATGTATCATTCTGTCCATGCACGATTCTGAAGAATACATATTGAAGTCGGTTCAAGCTGGAGCCTCAGGATATCTGTTGAAGGACACTGACAAAAACGAGTTCCTAAAAGCCATCCATACGGTTCAGGACGGTGGGAAATACTTTAGTGGAGATATTTCCAATGTGTTGGTCAATAATCTAATCAGTCCAAAACCAAAAGAAAAATCAAAACCCTCAAAAAAAGATAGGGACATTCCTTTTGATCTTACGAATAAAGAACTGCAGGTGCTGGAGTTGGTCCTTGCTGGATTTACCAACAAAGAAATATCTGAAAAACTGCAGAACAGTAAGCGAACCATTGAGACCCACAGATTCAACCTTATGAAGAAAATGCAGGTGAAAAATTTGATGGATCTTTCCAAGAAAGCCCGGGAACATCAGTTGGTACAAGTTTGAACCTATTAAAATTTAGGGTAAATTATTGCGAATCCTTCGGTTAAAGGGGATACTTTTACCATATTCTTACTACGTATTACTACGTAAATTTTTAATTTTCTCATTTAAAAAAAGAGCGCCTTATTGCTATTTTGAATGCAGAAAAAAGAAACCCATAATACCATATGCTCCTATTGTGGAGTAGGATGCGGAATAACCGTTACCAAAGACACAAAAGGAGCGCTTTTTGTCGAAGGTAACGAGGCTTATCCCGTCAATAGAGGTATGCTCTGTTCAAAAGGGAAGAATCTCAACTATGTTGCCCAGGATGTTAGTGATCGTATCCTTTATCCCCAAATGCGATGGAGCAGAAACCACCCCCTACAACAAGTTACTTGGGATATTGCTCTAAAAAGGACCGCTGCAGTTTTCCAGAGTATCATTGAAAAGCACGGTCCTGATAGCGTAGGTTTTTATGTGTCTGGCCAATGCCTAACAGAAGAATATTACCTGGCGAATAAACTCACCAAAGGTTTTATCGGCACGAACAATATCGACACGAATTCTCGTCTTTGTATGAGTTCTGCAGTAGTCGGCTATAAAAAAACTGTGGGCGAAGATGCTGTTCCCATTGCTTATGAAGACATAGAGTTGGCGGATTGTTTTTTAATTGCCGGTGCTAATCCGGCTTGGTGCCACCCCATCCTTTTCAGAAGGTTGGAAAAGCACAAAGAGGAAAATCCCAATGTAAAGATCATTGTAGTTGATCCTAGAAAAACGCAAACATGTGCGCTGGCCGACATCCACCTTCAAATACTTCCAGGTACTGATGTCATTTTGTTCAATGCTATTGCCCGTTGGCTGATTGAGAAGAAAAAAATTAACCTTGCCTTTATAAAAAAGTACACCTCAAACTTTGAAGCCTGCAAACAAAGTGCCTTCGAATTATCGCTCAATGAAGCGGCCAAAAAATGTGGAATACCGGTAGAGGATATCAAAAAAGCCGCCAAACATATTGGTAGTGCCAAAGGTTTTATCAGCATGTGGACCATGGGTCTTAACCAAAGCGTCATTGGAGTGGATAAAAATGTTTCTTTACTCAATCTTTCCTTATTGACTGGGCATATTGGTAAACCAGGTTCAGGCCCTTTTTCTTTGACGGGTCAGCCTAATGCCATGGGAGGTCGCGAAGTAGGCGGTATGGCAAGTTTGTTGGCAGTCCACCGCGATTTAGGCAATGAAAAACATCGGAAAGAAGTTGAAGAGTTTTGGGGCGGAAAGCCCATTAAAAAAGAACCAGGGCTAACAGCAACGGAAATGTTCAATGCGCTTGAAAAAGGCTCACTCAAGGCCATTTGGATTATATGTACCAACCCAGTGGTTAGTATGCCAAACGCAAATAAAGTGGAAGAGGCCCTTAAAAAGGCAAATTTTGTTGTAGTTCAGGATATTTCCCATAATTCCGAGACCACCAAATACGCAGATCTGTTATTACCTGCCGCTGGATGGTTGGAGAAGGAGGGTACCATGACCAATTCAGAACGTAGAATTAGTTATTTGCCTAAGGTCTTGGACCCTCCTGGTGAGGCTTTACCTGATGCAGAAATATTATGGCGATTCGGTCAGGAGATGGGCTACCCCGGGTTTGATTACGATAATGCAAGTGAAGTTTATGACGAGTACTGTTTGATGACCAAGGGAACCAATATTGATATTTCTGGGTTGTCCTACGAAAGACTTAGAACAGAAGGGAGCTTTCAATGGCCAGTACCCCATAAAACCCATAAAGGAACACCAAGATTGTTCGGTGACCAAGTATACTACACTGCAAATGGGAAGGCCCATTTCAATGCACCAAAGAAGCTGTACAATCAATCGGAACAGACCAATAGCGAATATCCATTTATATTGAATACGGGCCGGGTCCGTGATCAATGGCATACCCGAACTAAAACAGGAAAGGTCAAACGATTACTTACCCATATCCCGACCCCCTATCTAGAGATGAACAAAGTGGATGCCTATATCTTAGGCTTGAAAGAAGATGATATAGCAATAGTAAAAAGTCGCAGGGGAAGTGTTCAGGTTAAAGTAAAGATCAACTTTGATATTCGCGAAAAGGTAGTCTTTTTGCCAATGCATTGGGGGAAAATCCTAAACAGCGACTTCAGTAGGGCCAATAACCTTACCAATGATCTGGTTGATCCAATTTCCAAAGAACCTGATTTTAAATACTGTGCTGTGCGGGTGGAAAAATATGAAAAGCCAAAGCAGAAGATTGTAGTCATCGGTGCAGGAGCGGCGGCCTATCGTTTTATACAATCCTACCGCGAGAAAAACAATGTTGATGAACTTCATGTCTTCTCTAAGGAAGCATATCCCTTTTACAATAGGGTTTTACTCCCTGAATACGTCAATGAAGAATTGCCATGGGAAGCCTTGCAGAAATTGAAACAAGGTGAGTTGGAAAAGTTGCGGGTACAACTTTACCCTAGCAACGGGATAGTGGAAGTAAACACTGATAGGAAATACGTTATTGACGATCAAGGTGCCAAACATGGATATGATCTGCTTGTTATGGCCACCGGAAGTAGGGCCTTTGTACCCAATGAGGTTAGAATGGACCTTCCAGGAAGATTTACCATGCGTGAGCGAAACGATGCAGATAAGCTTAAGCAATATTTGAGTGAATCCGGGCTTCCTCCCTCAGAGCAACATGTAGTTATTGTAGGTGGTGGGCTTCTAGGCCTGGAATTGGCAGCATCACTAAAAAAGATAGACATCAACATCAGTATCATTCAACGTGCCCCAAGATTAATGGAACGTCAATTGGATGCCGTGGCCAGCCGACTACTGGCTGAAGATGTAAGTGAGCGCGGCATCAACCTATATTTTGATAATGAGGTAAGTACCGTTTTTGAAGATGCCTCAGGTAAACATTCGCTTTTGGTTAATCTCAAAACTGGCCGAACCATTAGTTGCAATGCCATTGTGTACGCCATTGGTACACGTCCTAACATAGAACTGGCCAAACAAGCGAATTTGGAAACACGAAGAGGTGTGCTTGTGGATTCCTATTTAAAAGCAAGTAGTCCGGATGTTTTTGCCTTAGGCGAGATAGCCGAGTTTGACAATTCCCTATTTGGGATTACTTCAGCGGCCGAAGAACAGGCCGATATTGCAGCCAATTACATTTTGGGGGATTTGGGAAGCATTTATACGGGTTCAGTATTGATGAATATTCTGAAGTTTGAAGATTTGGACCTCTGCAGTATCGGTATGGTCAATGCTCCAGCTAACGACGACACTTATGAAGAGATTATTCTGATGGACGTACGAAAGCGTTTCTATAAAAAATGCATTGTAAAAAATGACACCCTCAAAGGAACCATCTTAATGGGTGACAAGAACGAGTTTGCAGAATTCAAAAGACTTATTGAAGAAGAAATCGAGCTGTCAGAAAAACGCAATGAGCTGTTGCGTGGTGCTCCCAACAGCCAACCCTTAATGGGCAAATTGGTTTGTTCGTGCAGTCAAGTTGGCGAAGGAAATATCAAAGAAGCCATTAAGAACGGATGTTCGGATTTTACTGGATTATGCTCGGAAACCGGGGCAGGATTGGGTTGTGGTAGCTGTAAACCAGAGGTAAAGACCATTATGGATGCCGAACTGGTAGTAACTTCATAAACAAGGAAGAATGAACGATGATTTGCACCGAATAATGATCAAAGGTGGGGTTACCTCTCCTGGGGAACTAAAGGACATCATCACCATGCTTGAAGCAGCTGGGCTCAGTGAGGTGTATTTTGGCTCTCGTCAAGATTTGTTGTTTCCCTTGGTAAAGAAAGATGAGGCTTCCCTTGAGAGTATCTCAAAATACAATACGGATATCATTGGAGATAGGGGTTACCAGAACATCGTATCATCATATGTTTCCGCTGATGTTTTTGAGATGACCTATTGGCTCAAAGGGTCCACCTATCTTTATATTTTGGAGGAGTTTGATTATTTGCCCAGGTTAAAAATCAACATTACCGACCCTAAACAGCGATTGGTGCCCTTGTTCAGCGGTAACCTAAATTTTATTGCGTCGGAACAAGAAGACTATTGGTATTTGTACCTGAATATGCCAGGTTGGGAAGACGCTAATTTCTATCCGGTATTGATTTACAGTTGGGACATTGTAAGAATTTCCAAGACCATTGAAAAAATCCATGCGCAAGCACATGATGTAACCTCACTTTTCGATATCCTGAATAGGACCATTGACACAAACAATAAAAGTCTTCTAAAAAAGTTGGAGACACCGTACCTTACCTTTCCCTATTATGAAGGTATGAATCGTATGGGCCTAGATCAATATTGGTTGGGGCTCTACTGGAGAAACAACCGCTATGACTTGCAGTTTTTGAAAGATTTTTGTGGATTTTGTTTGGCTAATAGTATTGGAAAGATCTGTATTACACCGTGGAAATCCTTTATTGTTAAAGGGATTAAACAAAAAAGTCGTCCTGAACTAGAACGATTTATTGGCCAAAGAGGAATCAATGTGCGCCATTCACAATTGGAAATGAACTGGCATCTACCTGTGGATGACCATGAGGCGTTTGAATTAAAAAAATTTTTGGTGCGCAATTTTGATGAAAACGATATCAGTACATACGGCCTTACTTTTGGCATAAGCAACGATGTGGGTAAGCGTTCGCATTTCGCTTCAGTGATTATCGAAAAAAACCAATCTCCCTCTATTGTAAAAAGCTTCCAAGTTCGGCCTACTTATAATGTGCTGCATTTTAAAGCTTTTGATCCCAATACGTTGACATATGTGTCGTACGCACAGGATGTGGATAAAGTAGAACTTCCCGGTCTTTTGATAGAGCTTAGCAGAAAATATTTCGGACAATTGGGAGTTACAGGCAAGGCTTCTCAAGAAACAGGGGAAAAAGAAGTTGCTGAATTTACGGTTTATCAATGCGCATCCTGCCATACGATTTATGACGAGGTGTACGGTGATCAAAAAAATGGAATCGTCCCAGGAACTTCATTCGAAAAACTTCCAGAATTCTACAAATGTCCAGTATGTGAATCTGACATTAGTGTGTTTGAGAAAACTACAATGTCAGTTGAAAAGCCGTAATTGTTGTGATTCCCTATTCTGGATAGAATTTCGTTTTGTGGTCTACTGCCAAACTGATTAATTCTTGAGCTATTTTAGGACAGGCTTGGATTACGCTGGTTTTTTCATAAGGGTCATGCAATGAATCGAATAGTTGTGTGTCCCCTTCGGGAAACCTGTAAAGGCCAGGTTGGCCGTCAATGCTACCGGAAGCCATGGTGCGGTAGGTATGAGGAAACAATAGTTTCCAACGGCCATCCACTGAAAGTACCCCTATTAACTCTGTTCCAACTGATAATTATAAAATATTGAATTAAAGCGAACACAGTACCGCACACAAAATAATTTCAATAAAAAAAGCCTGATTTTAAACGTAAAATGCTTAAATCAGGCTTTTGTAGTAGCGGGGACTGGACTCGAACCAGCGACCTTCGGGTTATGAGCCCGACGAGCTACCTACTGCTCTACCCCGCGATGTATGCGTTTGGTTTCTTAAAGAAACTGATTTTCAATATGTGAGCTCAGTTGGGATAGGTACCTTGCCCTGAGCGAAGTCGAAGGGTACTGCTCTACCCCGCGATGTGGACGGCAAATATACGACCGTTTTTTACTTATTTCCAAATTAATGCGAACATTCAGTACACCATCGCAACTATGAAGCTTAAAATCCATAAATTCGGGCTTTTACCTTATGGAAGCTTTCAATGACTTTTTATCCGCAATGTTGCCCTACACCGAATGGGTGATGCTTATTCTGTTGATTGGGGGCGGATTGTTTCTGATGGTTCAATCTAGGTTTTTGCCCTATCGGTACTTTCGCCATGCCATTGGGATTACGGCAGGAAAGCACGACACCGAAGGCGCAAAGGGAGATGTGAGTCATTTACAGGCTTTGTCCGCAGCCGTGGCAGCTACGGTCGGACTGGGTAACATCTCCGGAGTGGCTATCGCCATTTATATGGGTGGTCCCGGAGTGGTTTTCTGGATTTGGGTCACCGCCCTCATTGGCATGTGCATCAAGTTTTATTCCTGTAGTTTGGCCATTATGTACCGTGGAACCGATTCTGAAGGAAAATTGCAGGGTGGCCCTATGTTCTACATTATGCAGGGAATAGGTAAAAAGGCAAAGCCTTTGGCGACCTTTTTCTGTATCGCTGGATTGTTTGGATTTCTCGGAGTGTTTACGGCCAACCAATTTACCCAAACCTTTATGAATGTTGTTGATCCAAACGAAAGTTTGATCTTATTGGGTGATTTTAACTGGAAGCTTATTGTTGGCATTGTGTTGGCTATTATTACTTCCTTCGTCATTTTTGGAGGACTTAAAAAAATTGCCAAAGTGGCTTCGGCAATCGTTCCATTTATGGTGCTTATATACTTTGTGGCAGTTGTGGTGGTCATGGCGACTAACACTTCGGAAATATGGCCTTCCTTAAAATTGATCGTTCTTGAAGCCTTTAATTTTGATACCATGGTCAAAGGAGGCTTTTGGGGTTTGGTGATTTTGGGGGTCCGCCGTGCGATGTTTTCCAATGAAGCTGGTTTGGGAAGTGCACCCATGTATCACGGTCAATCCAAAACCGATGAACCCGTTCAAGAAGGTTTGGTGGCCATGTTGGGCCCGTTTATCGATACCATTGTGGTATGTACCCTTACTGCAATCGTGATTATTTTAAGTGGAGCATATCTGGAAGCGGAAAGTAACGGGATTCTGATGACCTTGATTGCCTTTAAAAAGTCTTTGTTTGGATTTGGTGATGTGCTACTGATGGTAATCGTTTCGGCCTTTGCACTGTCCACATTGTTCACATATTCCTATTATGGCGTAAAATGTCTTTCTTTTTTGACCAATGCCAAAATCGGAAAATTCTACAATTGGTACTTCGTGGCGACCATCATTTTTGCAGCAGTGGCTTCCGTGGATTTGGTCATCAATCTGATAGATTTGGCCTATGCCCTTATGGTGATTCCAAACATGATTGCGGTTTTGTATTTGTCACCAAAAGTAAATTTGGCCGCGAAAAACTATTTTTCAAAACTGAAGCATGGAAAAGCATAAATCTGGTTTTGTAAATATCATCGGCAATCCAAATGTGGGTAAATCCACCTTGATGAACGCTTTTGTTGGGGAGAAACTGTCCATCATAACCTCAAAAGCGCAAACCACCAGGCACCGAATTTTGGGAATCGTAAATGGGAATGATTTTCAGGTGATTCTGTCAGACACCCCTGGAATCATAAAACCTGCTTACGAATTGCAGACTTCCATGATGGATTTTGTGAAGTCAGCTTTTGAGGATGCCGATGTGCTGTTGTACATGGTAGAAATCGGGGAGAAAGGTCTGAAGGACGAAGCCTTTTTCAAAAGGATTCAGAATAGTAAAATTCCGGTCCTGCTATTACTTAACAAGATTGATACCTCCGATCAGCAAGTTTTAGAAGAACAGATACAGTATTGGCAAACATTACTTCCAAAAGCGGAGATACATCCCATTTCAGCTTTGGAAAACTTCAATGTGCAGGAAGTTTTTCAGCGAATTTTGGAATTGTTGCCCGAGGGACCGGCCTACTATCCGAAGGATCAGTTGACCGACAAACCCGAACGTTTTTTTGTGAACGAGACCATTCGCGAAAAGATACTACTGCATTACAAAAAGGAAATTCCTTATGCTGTTGAAGTAGAAACGGAGGAATTTCTGGAGGACGATGATATCATCCGAATCCGTTCCGTAATCATGGTCGAGCGCGACACCCAAAAGGGAATTATTATTGGTCATAAAGGGAGTGCCCTAAAAAAAGTAGGGGTTGAAGCCCGGAAAGACCTTGAGAAATTTTTTGCCAAACAAGTGCATATCGAACTGTACGTTAAGGTAAATAAAAATTGGCGCAGCAATTCCCGACAGTTAAAACGTTTTGGTTACAATAACTAAATCATTATTTAGTATTCACCTAACTATTACTTCAAGTTCGGGTTAGAACTTCCTAGGAAATTTTAAACCCAACAAAATGAAGAATTATTTAAAACTAGTACTCCCCACAATTTTACTTTTTACTTTCTTTTCCTGCGATAAAATCGATGACTTTTTAGGTGACGGCAGCGACGATGATCAAACAGATGACGACATCCCGGTAACCGAGGTGAACTACAAATTTTATAGCACGCTTCAGGTTGGAGGTGAAGGAGCCTCCGAAATCTCTGCCTACGACCCCGAAACCAAAAAACTGTTTGTGGTAAATGTGGAAAGCAATGAAATTTCAGTTTTTGACATATCGGACTTAGGGGATCCGGTTAGGCTTAATCCTATTTTATGCCCAAATCCGGGTTCGCCCAACAGTGTGTCCGTAAAAAATGGACTCCTTGCAGTGGCCATCGAAGCTGAGGACAAGCAAAGCCAGGGCGCTGTTGAGCTGTTCAAGACCAACACCCAAGAAGATATTGCCACCTATAAAGTGGGTGCATTGCCCGACATGGTCACATTTACACCGGATGGAAAATACATCGTTGTGGCCAATGAAGGGGAACCAAACGACGATTACACAGTAGATCCCGAAGGAAAAGTGAGTATCATAAAAGTAGAGACAGGTGATGTTTACAATCTTGATTTTACAGCCTTCAATGGTGATGAAGAATCTTTGGAAGCAGCTGGGTTTCGTGTTTTTGGTCCTAACGCCACTTTGGCCATGGATGTGGAGCCGGAATATGTTGCCGTTTCAGATGATTCAAAAAAAGCCTGGGTAACGCTTCAGGAAAATAATGGCGTTGCTGTCGTAAACTTGGAAACGAAGCAAATAGAGTCCATTTTACCCTTGGGCTTCAAGGATTATTCAGCTACTGGAAACGAAATCGATCCAAGTGATAGGGACGATAAAAAACAACTACGATCCGTACCGGCATTCGGAATCTATCAGCCTGATGCCATTGCATACTACAATGTAAATGGTATGGATTACATCGTTACAGCAAATGAAGGAGATGCCCGCGAATATGAGGGCACCCCAGGTTTTGTGGAAGAGGGTAGGTTGGACGATTTGGTTCTCGACTCGACGGTATTCCCGGACTTTGAGACTTTGCAACTTGAGGAAAATGTAGGAAGGTTAAAAATAACCACCACCTTAGGGGATATCGACAACGATGGTGATTATGATGAAATTTACAACTACGGAGCCAGATCCTTTACCATTTGGTCTGGAACGGGCCAACTGATTCACGATAGTGCCAATGATATTTCGGAGCAGACATTGGCATTGACCCCTGGTGCTTTTAACGGAGATGACGGAAGAAGCGATGATAAAGGTGCCGAGCCCGAGGCCGTGACCATCCAAAAAATTGGTGATCGCTATATCCTGTTCGTTGGCTTGGAACGTAATAACCAAGTGATAGTGTACGATATTTCAGGTCCCTATTTCCCTGCGTTCATTCAAATCTTGGAGACCGCCGGAGATGTTGGTCCCGAAGGTGTTTTGGCCATCGCGGCTGAAGATAGTCCCACGGGAAAAGAGCTTTTGGTAGTCAGCAACGAAGTAAGTGGTACCGTCACTTTCTACGAAAACAACTAGGTTAGAAACTGTTTTACTTCATAATTGAGTTGAGTTCAAAAAGGGTGTGGACGTTAAGTTTGCACCCTTTCTATTTTTGCGGAAGGTTGGTGAGCAGTTCGTCAAGGAATGCTTTTAATTGATTCATTTGTGGTCGGCCTTTTGCTTTGCCCATCCTTCCAAAGGCATAAAGGGCAAACCAAATAATGACTAGGAAGACCATCCCTACCAGCCAAAATGTGACATCGTTTCCGAGGGAATATTTGGAATAGGCGAAAATCCCTAAGATTACAAAAAGTGTTCCCACACCAAAATGTAGGAACATAAAAAAGGTCCAAAGTGTAGGATTGGGTCCAAAAACACCATGCAAAGTGCTCACCCCTTTTTCAAAAGAAGTGAGTTCTATATGTAGCTGGGGCGACCAAAAGTCAGTTTCCGCCTTTTTAAATCGAATATATACATGTTCATCCAGCCGCTTTACGGAGAACTTGTCTTTCGGACTGTCATCAAAAGCTTGTTGCAGTTGCTCAATAGTGGTCTGCAAGTTGATCTTAAAGCGGGGACGCAGTACAATTTCATTGGTCAGGTCACTCATAAGTGTTTGAAATTGATAAAAAAAGGTATCATTTTTTCTTCATAAATAATGGTATTTTTGCCAAAATTTGAGGAGCATGGGGGCCATTGTTGCCATTGTAGGACGACCCAATGTTGGGAAATCGACTTTTTTTAACCGACTGATTCAACGTCGCGAGGCCATTGTTGATGCCGTCAGCGGTGTTACCCGAGATCGTCATTACGGAAAAAGCGATTGGAACGGGAAGGAGTTTTCATTGATTGATACCGGGGGCTATGTGGTGGGCAGCGATGATATCTTCGAGCAAGAAATCGACAAGCAGGTGGAACTTGCCATTGAGGAAGCGGACGCCATTATTTTTATGGTTGATGTTGAGTCCGGAGTGACGGGAATGGATGAAGATGTTTCCAAACTGCTCCGAAAGGTCAATAAGCCCGTTTTTTTAGCGGTGAACAAGGTAGATAATGCGCAGCGCGAAGCGGATGCTGTCGAGTTTTACGCATTGGGACTTGGGGATTATTATACACTTTCAAGCATTAACGGTAGCGGTACAGGGGAATTGTTGGATGCTCTGGTAGAGGTATTGCCGGAATCGGAAGAAGAGGAGAGCGAACTTCCCCGATTTGCTGTGGTGGGACGACCCAATGCCGGAAAGTCTTCTTTTATCAATGCGCTGATCGGCGAGGAGCGTTATATCGTCACAGATATTGCTGGAACCACCCGGGACAGTATCGATACAAAGTACAATAGGTTTGGATTTGAGTTCAATTTGGTTGATACGGCGGGAATCCGTAGGAAAGCCAAGGTTAAGGAAGATTTGGAGTTTTACTCCGTAATGCGATCGGTACGAGCCATTGAGCACTGCGATGTTTGCATGCTACTTTTGGATGCCACACGCGGTTTTGATGGGCAAGTGCAGAATATTTTTTGGCTGGCACAACGTAACAACAAAGGAATTGTAATACTCGTCAACAAATGGGATTTGGTGGAAAAAGAGACCAATTCGGTAAAGGAGTATACGGCAAAAATCAAAAAAGCTATTGAACCTTTTGATGATGTGCCTATTCTTTTCATTTCTGTGTTGACGAAACAGCGTATTTTCAAAGCCATCGAAACGGCGGTTGAGGTGTATAAAAATCGTTCCAAAAAGGTTCCTACCCGTAAATTGAACGATATAATGCTGCCCATTATTGAGCATACACCGCCACCGGCTTACAAGGGAAAGTATGTCCGTATCAAGTTTTGTACGCAGCTCCCAACACCTTACCCGCAATTTGCATTCTTCTGCAACTTGCCACAATACATACGTGATCCCTACAAGCGTTTTTTGGAGAACAAACTCAGGGAAAATTTCGATTTTACCGGCGTGCCCATCACTATTTTTATGCGGAAAAAGTAGAGACTAGTTTTCCGAGGCCAGTTTAACAGCCACCTTTTGTTGAATGCGATTGCCCACATCATCCACTGCGGTCAATACGTAATGACCGGGATTGATATCCAAGATCATTTCATGAAAATCTGAGCTGGAACCTATGTACGTTTCATCCAGATACCAGTGCACTTTGCTTTCCGACTGCTGGTGCGCCAATTGAAAGATGATTTCATACGAAGTGTTGCCCAAATCTTTTGGTAATAACACTTCTTCGTTTTGCTTTGGATAAATGAAACTCATGAGTTGCTGCTGCTCTGCGATGCAATTGCCTAAATAAGGGGGCAAAGGCTCATAATTAGGGTTTGAAGATGTGTAATAGTGCTCAATGACGGGCGGAAGTACAAACCAGCTTTTGGCAACCATGTTTTCTAAGGGATAACAGCCTGAATTCACCTGAAATTGCTCTGAAGCATCCAAAAACACCTGCTGATGATACGGACAAGGTTTGCTTTTGGTTCCATTGATAGGGAGCAGATACTTTTTGGTATTATGGCAAAAAACAGCTGCCCGATAGCCACTTTCCGCGCAGATTTCAAGCTCTTTTAGGTCGTCGAAGGGTGTCTCGAACCATCCACTATAAGGCAATGCATCCAACACATCGAACAAAATGGGTGCCGCGGCAGTAATTCCTGTCAATCCGGGTCTTCCCTCTCCATCCGCATTACCTGCCCATACTCCGATGGCATATTTAGGGGTCACACCTACCGCCCATGCATCCTTGAACCCAAAACTGGTACCGGTTTTCCATGCAATGGGTTTTGAAGAGCTAAAAAATTGCCAGTTCTCATTGCCTTCGGGGCGATTCACCTCCATAAGTGATTGGAAGGTGTGGAAAAGTGCCCCAGAGTTTAAGACGGGCGCATCAAATTGTTCATCCCCGAAATTAGCGCAGTACGTATTCAAATAACTTGGTTCTGCGAACTCATTACTACGGTAAGTGCTGGAACTTGATACAAAATGATTTAAGGTTGATGCCGCTGAAGCGTAGGTTTTTGTGATGTCCCATAAAGTACTTTCGGCTCCTCCCAATATTAAGGGAAGGCCATAGTGTGGAGCAGGTTTGTCCAAGGAATTCAAGTTCATTTTGTGCAACTTGTTGTAGAATTTTTGGAGTCCGTAAGACTGAAGCAATCGTACCGCTGGTACGTTCAGCGAGCGGGAAAGTGCCCTACTCGCTGGAACTGCACCAACATGTTTTTTATCGAAATTCTTGGGATGATAGCCATTGATAACAGTAGGGACATCCTTTACCAGAGCATCGGGCAATAAATGACCTTCATGAAGAAGTGAGGCGAAAAGCAAGGGCTTGAGGGTACTTCCCGTGCTCCTTTTTTTAGAGATGATATCAACATAGTTCCCATGTATTTTCCCAGAAGGGGAATTGCCCACGTAGCTCAGCACTTTTCGAGTTTCCACATCAATGACCAAAATTGCCAAATTGTGGATTTCATTTTGTTTTAAACGCTGATAATGGCGTTCCGCAAGCATATTAGTTTGTCTCTGCAATGAGCGGTTTATAGAAGTAGTGATTCGTTTGCCCTTATGTTCTTTCCGAATTCGCTCCGTCAAGTGGGGGGTGAGATCAGGGAGTGGGAGCGGTTTTTGAGGTAAGGGTTCGGCTAAGGCAAGCTCGTAGGTGGTTTTGTCGATTATTTTTTTTGACCAGAGTTTTTTTAGCAAGCGATTGCGTTTGTTCAAAAGGATAGTTTCATTGCGTCCCGGGAAAATCAAGGATGGTGCATTGGGCAAAACAGCTAAGGTGGCCGATTGCCCCCAACTTAACTCATGGGCAGGAATGCCAAAGTATCGCCATGAAGCCGTTTCCAAACCAACTACATTACCCCCGTATGGAGTGTTGGAGGCATAAAGCTTCAAGATGTCATCCTTGGAATGGCGAAGCTCCAGTCGTGTTGCCATAAAAAGCTCGATGCATTTCTCAAAATAGCTCCGAGGCTTGTTTTTTCGGCTCAATCGGATTACCTGCTGGGTAATTGTACTGCCACCCCGGCGCGTTTCTTTGGTGAGGTTGTGTCGTATGGCCTTAAAAATGGAAACCGGATTGAAGCCCGGGTGCGAATAAAAGTATTCATCCTCGAATAGCAGCACACTTTGCTTGAACCGCTCTGGGATGGAATCCATGGACGGAAAACGCCATTGTCCATCCTCGGCGATACGGGCACCCATCAGTTGCCCATCGGAACTGGTGACCACTGTTGAGGTGGGCTCTTTGAAAAGGCTCTTTGGAAGGCAAAAAAGCCATATTACAAATAGGACTATGGTTGCCAATACCAGCATGCGATGCTTTAACATCCATTTTTTCAGCATATGTGTCCCATTTATCATCTTAAGAAACGATTACTGCACCACTTTAATCCATTCACCTTTGTTTCTGGCGTAAGCTGTGTTGTCGTACATGGCTTCAACCTGACTGCCGGGCAGATAATACTCACCGAGGTAAGAAGCATTCAACTTAACGATAAAGGTTCTTGATTTTTTTGCGTCCAAATCAAAATAGAAATTCGTTCGATCGTCCCTGGTGTCGATGTAATCTGCGTTACTTGAGTTTGAATCATTTCCATCCACATAGGAAGTGTTCACAATTTCCCATCCACTAGGAACAATCTGGGTCAATGCTAAATTCTTATAGGAGTCGTTGGTCGTATTGAAAACGGTTAGTTTCGCCTGAAGTTCTGTTCCTTGTCGTAATTGGGATACATCGATGCTGTTTCCTAGGGCATCGAGATAAGAAACGGACAAACGAAGTTTTTGCTGCTGTGCCAACTCTTGTCCCACGGGAAGTTTTCCAGTTTGGGTGAGGGTAGCGTACACAACATTGCCCTGTTTGTTGGTAATGACGATTTCGCTTTGGGCGGAATTCAATGGGATATCACGTTGTGCAATAGCTTTATCCGTTTTCACGGTTATTTCCTTCCCATTTGAGGCATAGCTTATGTCGATGGATTTCCCACCGTTCTTTTGGACCATTTTTGCCATGGCCAATAGGGCATAAGCGGTTTCTTGGGTGCTGTACCACCGTTGCGATGACAGATTTTTGGCTAAAGAAACGGCCAAGTCCCTTTGCTGGGCGTTTTCTAGAATTACCATCGTTTCCAACGCCATCGCCCTGTTTCGGAACACCGAACCATAGGTTCTGTAGTCATAAGACCGGGGTTTAAAATCAATATTGGCCACTTGGGTCAATTCACGGGCGACTTCTTTCTTACCGACCAAGGCGTACGCGGCGGCCAAACGCCATTTGGCCTCGTTGCTCAGGTTTTTTGCTTCGCGCAGGCGGTTCATAGCAGCTAGCTCAGGTTGTTGGGCCAATGCTAGGGTATACAAACGGTATGCTTGTGCCATATCATCGTTGTAAGCAGTACGTTGATTGCTCCATTGGCGGGCTGCATTTTTTTGATAGCGCAACCAATTGCTCAAGAAGGTCAGTGGTAATTGATAGCCCTTTTGTTTGGCCTCCAACATAAAATGACCGGCATACGAGCTGCCCCAGTCATCTGCGGAATTGTAGCCAGGCCAATAA
>JANQRD010000163.1 GCA_028284725.1 Allomuricauda sp.
CTAAAAAAGAATGTTGTGAAATGCCAAATTTTGTTAGGCTTTGATTAATTCGCTGACTTCCCAATAGTCAAAAACCTTTTTCAATTTGGATTCGTAATCCTCATATTTTAAAGGCTTTATAATGTAACCTGCAATGCCAATTTCGAAACACTTGAGCAAATCAACGCGATTTTCGGATGTGGTCAAAATGACGGTGGGCAGATATTTAAGCCTGTCATCCGACTTTAAATGCGATAGAAATTCTATGCCGCTCATTCTGGGCATATTCAAATCCAAAAGGATAATGTCGGGCAAGTTGCCCCCTTTCAAGATTTCCAAAGCTTCTTCTCCATTTTTCGCTTCGACAATCTTGTGCTTCGTTTGAAATTTTGAAATTGCCCGTTGCAATTTCATAGTCTCTATCATGTCATCTTCTATGAATAGCACATTCATGGCATTACAATTTAGTCCACCAAAATTCCAAAAATATAATCAGAAAAAGACTACATATTGGTCAAGTTAGAAAAAAGTGTCGACGAATGGTAGAAAAGTAGCGTTGAATTTCAGATTATTTTTCTTATCTATCTTACAATGAACTCAACTCTTCCTTTAACTTCTTTGTGAGACCGGCAACCACAAGATTATAGGAATGGTCTACCAGCTCTTTGATGATATCGGGGGGAAGGCTTTCCAAGAACAGTGTGTTCCAATGTTTTTTGCTCATGTGATATCCCGGGGTAATAACACCATCGTATTCTTCCCTAAGCGCTACTGCCCTTTCTGGATCACACTTAAGGTTGCATTGTGGAGGGAGACGCTCCAATGCAATGAGCGCGAACATTTTTCCCATTACCTTGAACACCAAAGTATGTGCATCGAAAGGAAATTCCTCCGTAACACCCTTTTTGGAAAGGCAAATGCTCCTTAGTTCCTCAACGTTCATTCTACCAGACCAAATGAATCATACACAATTACCTTTTCCCAAAGATCTTTGCATTCTTCGATAAATGTCAAGTGCGGCTCTTCCTTTTGATACCCTTCCTGTGCCTCAGCAGATTCGAAGGTCACAATCAAGGAATAGGTAAAGGATCCATCCACTACATCTCGTGTCGATACTGGAGGCGTTCCTATAAAATTGGTCTTGGCATAGCTCGAGTTCTTTAAAAACTTCTTTAAAGAAGCCTCGAATTTTGCTCGGTCCGCCTTGTTGTCGGGATCCTTAAACCAAAAATAAACGGTATGCGCAAAGGCTGGGTCAAAGGTCATCATTTCATTTTTGTTTTGGGCATAGCTTGTAGCTACAGCAACACCAATCAATACTAAGGTTAAAATCCGTGATTTCATAGATAAATTTATTCTTCCAATAATTGTTTTTCTTTATTTGAGATTTCCAGGGCGGAATAATCCAATGTCCATCCGATGGTCTCCACGATCTTTTCCACCAAAAGCACCGCTTGTAATGCTTCTTTTTTTGCAGTTTGCATCAGACCGCTCTCAGGTATTTTTTGCCGAATATGGTCTTTTCCTTCTTTGTTCAGTTTGGTAAGGTCTTCCGATGAAAAACTATTGAAAAGCCCATTTTTGATATCATAATATTGAATATCCGGTTCTATGGAAAGGATTTCCGGCTCTGGGAAATTGGTCAGGATAATTGTTTTGCGCTTGTTGTCCGCTTTCATTTTTAACTTTTGAAGATCATAACCGATATGTGCTTTGGCCTTTACAATGATCAAAGCTTTCTTTTTACTGCTCAGCAGGTTCATAAAGCCTTCCTTGGTATTCTCATAATGATAGATCTCTGCGAAATCCCCTTCCACAGAAATCAACTTACACACACTTTTGATCTTATCAAGTAATACGTTGGATTGTTGCTTGGTAATCTCCTTGTTCTTTTTCTTCCGAAAAAGGGAAAACAGCCAATACATTAATATAGCCCCCAGAATAAGACCTAAAAATGCTTCCAATACGCTATCCATGCCTAAATATATAAAAGATTGATAGGAACTTACTGCTCTAAGGGTTTGTAGAGTACTGGTCGGCTTGGACTTGCATCATTTTCAAAAGGAGCCACCTGAAGGTTTAAAAAGTAACACCCATCTTCGATGCTGTTCGGCACATATACAAATTCTGTGATGGTCGCTTTCATTCTAGGCACGTTCCGTAAGTCCCAAAATGCATTATGGGCCAACAATGCCCCTTCGTCTTTTTCCTTATCCACTGAGGGAAGGTCCACCAACAAATGATCTATCCCTTTCGAAACCAAATACGTAGCAGCTTCTTCCAAAAGGTAGGGTGGGTTGGTGTTGGAATACTGCATTGACTTTTTATTTTCTAAATTCGGGATAGTCCGAATTACCAACGCCTCCCGCTTTTTATTCCCTAGTACATATTTCAGTTGCTTTTCCGATATAACAAAATCCGACCCTCGTTTTTCAGGGGCCACCGTAACCACCTCAGCTAAAAAAAAGTATTGTTTCAAGTTTTGATTAATAGAATGAAAAGCCTCCGTAATATGGCCCAAGCATTCCGTATGCGTCACATGGGAATGGGGGTTGAACCAAATGTCATTGAAATTCACTGGAGCCCCTTCGGAAACCTTTCCTATAAAATCCCCTTCTTGATGCGGTTCTATTTTGGGTGCATCCAAATACCAAGCGTTAACGTTGCCAGATTCTCCCCGAAGTGGAATGGAAATGTCCAGCGGGTCGGACAGATTGATCTTGTAATTTTTTGAGTTGTATTTGATGGAAGCAATCATCAACCCAAATTAAGCATAAATAAATCCGAGGCAATACCATCGATTAAAAACTTTCCTTTTTTGGTGGCCAGCAATCTTCCATCATCCACAAAAAGCAGATGGGACTCCAAATACTTTTTTGCTTGTTGATGGAGATAATCGAGGTATTTTTTTCCAAAATCCTGCTCCACTTTTCCAAAAGAAACACCCCAAATGGTCCTCAGACCTGTCATCACATATTCGTTGTAGCGATCTGTTTTGGACAGGGTTTCTTTTTCACCAGGCGTGGTCCCTATTTCCAAAGCTTGTATGTATTTGCTATTGTTCCGGACGTTCCAACTTCTGCTTTTTCCATCAAACGAATGTGCCGATGGCCCAATACCCAAGTATTTTTCCCCTCTCCAATACGAAGTATTGTTCTTTGAAAAGAATCCAGGTTTTCCAAAATTGGAGATCTCATAATTGACGTACCCCTCCGCCTCCAGCAATTCCAGCAATATGGTGAACTGCTCCTGAGCTTGTTCATCATCTACATCTGCCACTATGCCCTTTTCAATGAACTTTTTCAAGGCGGTTTTAGGCTCCACGGTCAGGGCATAGCTTGAGATATGGGGCAGTTCAAAAGAGAGGGCTTTTTCAATATTAGTCTTCCAGCAGGCATTGTCCATCCCTGGAATCCCATAGATCAGGTCGATGGAAATATTTTCAAAATGCCTTTTGGATTCTTTTATACACTGCTCTGCCTCCATCGCATTGTGGGCTCTATTCATTAGTTGCAAATCCTCTTCATAAAAAGATTGAATCCCGATGCTCAGTCGATTGATTGGACTTTTGGCCAACTGGATCATTTGATTCTTGGATAGGTCATCAGGATTGGCTTCCAATGTGATTTCTGGATCCTCAACTACTTCGTAGTTGTCATATACGGTCCCAATCAGATTTTCAATTTCCGAGACTTCCAACACCGAAGGTGTACCTCCCCCAAAATAAATGGTTTCCACTTTTTCGGATTGGAGCTCATTCTTTCGAAGTTCAATTTCTTGTTGAAGCGCTTTGACCATTGACGTTTTCTTCTTCAACTGTGTGGAAAAATGAAAATCGCAATAGTGACAGGCTTGTTTGCAAAACGGGATATGGATGTAGATTCCACTCATTCAGTTGACAGTGTACAATTATCAATTTGCAATGTACAATTAACAACTGATAATCGTCAGTTACCTATTCTAGTAGTTTTAAGAATGGAAAACATAATTTTTGAAAGCTCATCCGCATCTTCAATTAAGTCATTTGCATACTCTGAATTTATATAGTCTGAATCTTTCAATAACGAAAGCCAGTATTTGGTTTCCAAACTTTCTTTGTATGAAATTGAAATCTTAGCTGAAAAATCAGCCTTTGATATGGCACCGTTGGCTTCTGAAATATTGGCACCAATTGAAGTACCTGAACGCAACAATTGTTTGGACAGGATATACTCTCTTTTTTCCTTGTTCAGTTTTTTATACAAGCGGATAATTTTCAATGCAAAATCATAAGATTTGGTAGATAATGGATTTTCTTTATGCATATAAGTAGGTTTTGAATGATTGTTGGGAATTGTCAATTGTTCATTGATTATTGCTATCGATTTTTTTCGGATTTTGCTTCACAAAAGCCTCCCATCCTGTGTAGTGTTTTCCAACATCCACTCGACCCTTATTGTAAAAATGGCAAACGGCAGCAGCAAGGCCGTGTGTACTATCCAGGTTTTTTGGAAGTGTTTTCAACTTTAATACACTTTGGAGCATTTTGGCCACCTGTTCCTTACTGGCATTTCCATTTCCGGTAATGGCCATTTTGATTTTTTTCGGCATATACTCCGTTATGGGAACTTGCCGTGAGAGCCCTGCCGCCATGGCCACCCCCTGTGCGCGACCCAGCTTGAGCATCGACTGCACATTTTTACCATAAAAAGGAGCTTCTATGGCTATTTCATCCGGGTGATAGGTGTCGATCAATTCCAACGTCCGCTCAAAAATCAGTTTTAACTTGGTATAGGGATCCGGATATTTTCTGAGCATTAACTCGTTCATCTGAACAAACTGCATCTCTTTTTTGACCACCTTTATGATTCCAAAACCCATGACCGTGGTGCCTGGGTCGATTCCCAAAATTATTTTTTCTGTTGCCATGTTACTGCTGGGTATTTAGAACAACAGGGAGTCTAAATCGCAAGCTCACCGGAATCCCTCTTTTTAATGCTGGTGCCACTGTGGTCAAATCGTTTAGGCGCTCTGATACTTTGGTGTTAAAATCGGAAATCTTGTTGAGAATATTTGCGTTCTCCTGAACATTCACTACAGAGATAAATCCATGTTCGTCAACCACGAAGTCCACGTACATGGTATCATTGATATCAGTATCCACCTGAAACTGTAAATCATCCAAGGCCTCAGAAAAATAACCCGACATCACGCCCTGAAAACATTCCCGCTGGGCCTGTTTGGCTGCTGTTTCATCACAATCTTCGAAAAGTGGGTATTGATCTACATCGTTCCAATCGATGGCCAATAACTCTTCGTTGACCATTTTTTTGGTTTTTTCTTCCTTCGACATGAATAGTTCGCAAGAGGCAAGCAATCCAAAAAGACATAACAATAAAAACTTCCGCATAGCGCCCCTAAAATTTGGCTGAAATTACAATTTTTTGGCCAGACACCTGTGTCCCATATTTGTTGAAAAACCCTTCAGTCCTGTAACAAATAGCCGCTATATTTGTCCTATAACCAAAAGAAAAATGGACATTGCCCTACTTATAATTGGTTTTATTCTGATGCTGATTGGCATTTTGGGAAGCTTTTTGCCAGTGCTGCCAGGCCCTCCTGTAAGTTGGGTTGGACTGTTGCTCCTTTATTTGACCAAGGCCGTACCGGACAATTGGTGGATTTTGGGTGGAACCCTGATCCTTGCGCTTGGAGTCACAGTGTTGGACTATGTAATCCCGGCAGCAGGAACCAAAAAATTTGGCGGTAGCAAAGCAGGAATGTGGGGAAGTATCATTGGCTTGCTCGTGGCTATATTTTTCCCGATCCTTGGGCCATTCGGAATTATTGTGTGGCCTTTTGTGGGAGCTTTAGTGGGTGAACTCATCAACAAGGCCGATCAAAAAACAGCACTAAAAGCAGCTTTTGGATCCTTCATCGGTTTTTTGACGGGCACGTTTCTGAAATTCGTTATTACAGCGGCCTACTTTGTTTTTTTTATCATCGTTGCCATCAAGCACAGTGGGGAACTTTTTTCATTCTAGCCACTGCACTTTTTCTTCAACAGCTATACGTTCCACCGAAGGAGGTTCCTCATCATAATATCCCATATAGAAGAGGCCCAGGCATTTCTCGCCCTCTGCCAAATCAATAAACTCACCCATATATTTAATAAGTCCGGGGGAACTCCAATAACATCCAATGCCCATCTCCGTGCAACAAAGCCACATGTTCTGAACGGCCATCGCCGTAGCTGCCAATTCTTCCCATTCCGGTAGACTTTCCTTGGGATCCCGTTGCATGCAAATGGCTATCACAGCTGCCGAACGAGCTGGGTTGTCTTGCAGTTTTTTAATCTTGATTTGCTTCGGTTTTGGGTCCACTTCCTGATACTTATTGGAAAGAAATACACCCAGGGCATCTTTTTTTTCACCTAAAAACACCTTAAACCGCCAAGGTTCAGTTTTCTTATGGGTCGGAGCCCAATTGGCAGCTTCCAAAATTTTGTGGATAGCTTCCTTTGCTATGAGTTTTCCATTGTACTGCACAGGGAAAACACTCCGTCTTTGCTTAATAATGTCAAATACCATGTCCAATTTTAAAACGATGCAAAGGTAGCTGTTGAAAGCCTTTGTGTCATCCTTTTAACAGTAAATCCATACAATTTTGCAATGCGGGATTGCGATTGTCAGCTTTCCATACCATCGATAAAACAGCCCGCTGTGGAATTTGTTTCAGTTCGATGAATTTTACCTTCATCTGAAATCCATATTGCAACGAAGTTGGGGCAATGGCAATCCCCATTTTGTTTTCCACCAGTTTGAAAATGGTTTGGGCATGCACTGACTTATGGGAAACGTTTGGCGTGAACCCGCCATCTTCACAAATACTAATCACAGTATCGTAATACAAAGGACTATAATCCTGGGAGAACAGGATAAAATCTTCCTCCGCCACCTGATGGATGCCTTCAAAATTTTTGGCTTTAATGGGATGATCCAATGGAAGCACCAAAGAAAAAGTATCCTCGAAGACCGGCTTGATTTGTAATCCCTTTGGCACTCTGGCCAAGCGTACAAAGCCAAGATCTAATTTGTCCCTCAAAATAGCTTCTACCTGCGCTCTGTTTGAGAGTTCCTCCAGACTTGTATGGATCAAGGGGTATTTTTGTTTCAGTTCTATCAATAGATCGGGCACTACATTTTGCATAGCCGAGCCCAAAAAACCTATACGTATCTCACCCAAATGACCTGCTGCAATAAGTTTGAGTTGCTTCTTGGTCTGATCTAAGTGATTGAGCACAAATTCCACCTCACCTTTTAAGAACTCCCCAGCAGCGGTCAGTTTTACCTTCTTTTTGTCCCTAATGAACAATTGGGTCTCCAAAATTTCCTCCATTTGCTTGATTTGGGTGCTCAACCCTGGCTGTGAAATAAAGAGCTTTTCAGCTGCCTTGCGATAATGCAATTCCTCCGCAACTGCTAAAAAATAGATGAAATGCCGTAATTCTATTTGATAATTCATACTTATTAAATATTACAAAAATAAGTATTGGTAATTATTAAACATGAATGGTAACTTTAGTACTTCCAAACTAAAAATATGTCTGTTGAGTCATTTCATTTTGGAGAGCACCATCTAACCGCTGGTATTGCCTTGGATATCGCACATGGAACTGTTAAGGGAGTTTTATCCGATCGTTGTCTGGAAAAAATAAGTGAAAGCCATCTTCGGGTAGAGAAAATTGTAGCCAAAGGGGATATTGTCTATGGAATCAATACGGGCTTTGGGCCTTTGTGCAACACCAAAATTTCGAAAGAGGACACCAAAATTTTGCAGTCCAACATTCTGCAAAGCCATAGTGTTGGTGTGGGTAAGCCCATTTCCAATGAACTTGCCAAACTGATGCTCATTTTAAAGATCCACGCCTTAGCCAAAGGCTATTCGGGCATAGCGGAGACAACAATCCAGCGAATGCTGTGGCATTTGGAGAACAATGCTATTCCTGTGGTGCCCTCACAAGGTTCTGTGGGAGCATCTGGCGATTTGGCCCCGCTTTCCCATTTATTTTTACCATTGATAGGCCTAGGAAAAGTCGATTACGAAGGAGAAACTATCACCACAACGGAGCTTTTCCAAAAAACAGGGCTTCAACCTTTGGAACTTGGTCCCAAAGAAGGGTTGGCTTTGATCAACGGCACCCAATTCATCGTCGCGCATGGTGTTTTGGTCGTTCAAAAACTACAACATTGTCTAAGACATGCCGATATTATAGGAGCGATGATGCTCGAAGGACTCCAGGGCTCCATAAAACCTTTTTTTGAGGAATTACATGCACTACGTCCCTTCAAAGGGAATCAACATGTAGCTGGAAGAATACGGACTTTGGTGCAAGGCTCTGAAATCCTCGAAGACCATATCGATTGTGAAAGGGTGCAAGACCCCTACTCCTTACGTTGCATCCCCCAAGTTCATGGAGCTTCTCGAAATGCCTGGCTCCATCTGAAGGAATTATTGGAAATAGAGTTGAATTCTGTCACCGACAACCCAGTCATCATTGATGATGAGCTTACGATAAGCGGCGGGAATTTTCATGGACAACCTCTGGCAATGGCTTTGGACTATGCTGCACTAGCGGCTTCGGAATTGGGAAACATTTCCGATCGAAGAATTTATCTTGCACTTGAAGGCAATAGTCCTGGACTCCCTAAATTATTGATGGAAGATACCGGAATCAACTCGGGCTACATGATTCTGCAATACACCTCAGCTGCTTTGGCCAGTGAAAATAAAAGCTTGTGTTTCCCGGCGAGTGCCGATAGTATTCCCACCTCTTTGGGCCAGGAAGATCATGTGAGTATGGGATCCATTAGTGGACGTAAGGCGCTACAGATCATTACGAATATTGAAAAAATACTGGCCATCGAATTACTTACCGCTTCGCAGGCCTTTGAATACAGAAAACCGCTTAAATCAGGTATTGTATTGGATGAAATCCATAAATTCATCAGAACCAAAGTATCTTTTGCTGAAAGTGACCGTGTTTTTGCGGACGATATCGAAAAGGGAATCCACATGATTCAAGAAGGTGAGATTATCAGCCTTGTTGAAAAAACCATGAAGGCTAAAAACCTGCAATGGAATACGCCACATTTTGAAGCATTTGAAACATACTAACACATGAGCAAACCATTGTTGATAGGGCCATTTACCCAACTGCTTCCAATGTCGGGCCTACCACTCAAGGGGGCACTATCTGATGAGCAATTGCCTATCATCGAAAAGGGTGGGCTGGTTGTTTATGAAGGAAAAATTCTTGACATCGGTATTTTTGAAGACTTAAAATCGGACGATGTTGAGGTACACCAACTGGAAGGAAATCACGTTTGCCTCCCTGGGTTTATCGATGCCCACACCCATATTTGTTTTGGGGGCTCGCGTGCAAGGGACTATGCTTACAGAAACTCGGGAAAAACCTACCTGGAAATTGCGAAAGCAGGAGGTGGTATTTGGGACACTGTCACCCAAACCCGAAAAGCTTCGCAAGAAGATTTGGTCGAAGGTATTATTTCAAGAAGTGTCACCCATTTAAAAAATGGAGTTACTACCATCGAAGTTAAAAGTGGTTACGGGCTTTCAGTTGAAGAAGAATTGAAAATGCTTCGCGCCATAAAACAAGCCGATCGGAAAACCCTAGCGGACCTTGTCCCTACTTGTTTGGCGGCACACATGAAACCAAAAGATTGGGACGGTGACAAAAATTACCTGGAAGAAATTGCCTCAAAACTATTCCTGCAATTAAAGTCAGAAGGACTTGCCAATCGGATTGATGCTTTTATTGAAGAAAGCGCATTTTCATCGCAGGAAATTGCACCTTATTTTCAAAAGGCAAGAGAATTGGGATTCGATATTACCGTACATGCCGATCAATTTACCACCGGAGGAAGCGAGGTTGCTATACAATTTGATGCTATTAGCGCAGATCATTTGGAAGCCAGTACCGAAAAGGAAATTCAGTTACTTGCCAAAAGTGATGTCATCGCCACCGCCCTTCCTGGAGCGTCTTTAGGATTGGGATGTGACTTTACTCCCGCCCGGAAACTGTTGGATGCTGGAGGTGTCCTGGCTATTGCAAGCGATCATAATCCAGGTTCGGCGCCCATGGGAGATTTGCTTACCCAGGCCAGTATCTTGGGAACTTTTGAAAAACTCTCAAATGCCGAGGTTTTGGCTGGAATCACTTTTAGGGCAAGTGCTGCTTTGAACTTGGAGGACAGAGGCACTTTAGAAGTAAACAAGCTTGCCGACTTTGTTATTTTCCCAACGGACAACTATCAAGAAATCACCTATCATCAAGGACAGCTAAAACCAAATGCCGTTTGGAAAAATGGCAAGCAAATCGAGTAGTAAGATGACCACAGCATTGAAAGATTTTCAAACACAAATATGCGAGGGGATTCCAAAAGAACTTCCATCAGTAAAGGTGTATCCAAAACATGGAAATCCAGCACCAAAGCGTAAGGATATCTTATCAAAAGAAGAAAAAAGGTTAGCTGTTGAAAACGCATTGCGCTATTTTCCCAAAACCTGGCATAGGGAATTGGCTGTAGAATTTGCTGGGGAACTCAAGACTTACGGTAGAATTTATATGCATCGGTTCAAGCCTGATTATAAGATGTACGCCCGTCCCATTTCTGAATATCCTGCCAAGACAAAACAGGCTGCAGCCATTATGTTGATGATCCAGAACAATCTAGATCCTGCCGTTGCACAACACCCTGAAGAACTGATTACCTATGGAGGCAACGGAGCGGTCTTTCAAAATTGGGCACAATACCTATTGACAATGAAATATTTGTCAGAGATGACCGAGGAGCAGACGCTGCATATGTATTCCGGTCATCCCATGGGGTTGTTTCCTTCTTCGAAGGAAGCGCCAAGAGTAGTGGTCACCAACGGTATGATGATTCCCAATTATTCCCAACCTGATGACTGGGAAAAGTTCAATGCACTAGGGGTTACCCAATATGGACAGATGACGGCTGGATCGTATATGTACATCGGTCCGCAAGGTATCGTTCATGGAACAGCCATCACCGTAATGAACGCATTCAGAAAAGTATTGGATAAGCACGATTTCCCTAAGGGGAAAGTATTTCTAACTGCTGGTCTGGGAGGCATGAGCGGCGCACAGCCCAAAGCGGGAAATATAGCCGGATGCATCACGGTTTGTGCCGAAGTAAATCCCGAAGCAGCCAAAAAAAGACATCAACAAGGGTGGGTGGATGAATTGTTGACCGATATCTCCGAGCTTGTACAACGAACTAAAAAAGCCATTGCGGAAAACGAAACCGTGTCACTGGCCTACATTGGGAATGTGGTAGCGGTATGGGAAGAGTTTTATAAGGAAGAAGTTTTTGTACACCTCGGCTCTGACCAAACTTCCCTGCACAATCCATGGGCCGGAGGGTACTATCCTGTTGGACTCTCTTTTGAAGAAGCAAATACCATGATGTCTGAAAACCCATCTGAATTCAAAAACCACGTTCAAGAGTCTTTGCGAAGACAGATAAATGCCATCAACAAACATGCTGAAAAAGGCACCTACTTTTTTGATTATGGAAATGCCTTTTTGCTCGAAGTGTCACGGGCCAATGGCGAAGTCATGGCAGAAAACGGTATCGACTTCAAATATCCATCCTATGTCCAAGATATTTTGGGACCTATGTGTTTTGATTATGGTTTTGGGCCATTTCGATGGGTCTGCACCTCTGGTAATCCAGATGATTTAAGACAAACAGATGCCATTGCTTTGGAGGTGATGCAAGAGATCAAAGTGAATGCTCCTGAAGAAATCCAGCAGCAGATGCAAGACAACATTAAGTGGATCGAGGAGGCAGAGCAGAACAAATTGGTCGTTGGCTCCCAGGCTCGGATTCTGTATGCCGATGCTGAAGGGCGCATGAAAATTGCGGAAGCTTTCAACCAAGCCATTGCAAATGGGGAGATTACTGCTTCTGTGGTATTGGGACGTGATCATCACGATGTAAGTGGTACCGATTCTCCTTTTAGGGAGACCAGCAATATTTATGACGGTAGCAAATTCACCGCTGATATGGCCATTCACAATGTTATTGGCGATAGTTTTAGGGGCGCAACCTGGGTCTCGATCCATAATGGTGGTGGTGTTGGATGGGGTGAGGTCATCAATGGTGGGTTCGGAATGGTGTTGGATGGCTCCAAAGAAGCTTCCCGTAGGTTAAAAAGCATGCTATTTTATGATGTGAATAACGGTATCTCACGAAGGAGCTGGGCACGAAACGGTGAAGCTCTTTTTGCCATAAAACGGGAAATGGAACGTACCCCAGACCTTAAGGTCACCTTGCCTAATTTGGTAGAAACCGATATTTTGGATCATCTTTTCTAACGAACGATGAAACGCTATAGTAATCCCAATAAAGACATTTGGCAGGGACGGCCCAGCGGTAAGAGCCTGTATCTTCATGAAAAAGTGAAGTGTATTGCGCTGAAGGACATCCCTGTACCGCCCAAAAAATCCATTGCCCTACTGGGGTATGCCTGTGATGAAGGGGTAAAGCGAAACCAGGGAAGAATTGGGGCTGTCGAGGGACCCGAAGTCATTAAAAGCAGCTTTGGAAAATTGCCCAATCATCTGCCTAGTCATGTGCAACTCTATGATGTTGGCTCCATAACGTGTACCGATGGTGATATGGAGGCTGCCCAAGACACACTTTCGAAAGCTGTTGCCACACTGTTGGCCAAAAAGCACTTTCCCATTGTATTAGGTGGCGGACATGATATGGCCTATGGACATTATCATGGCATTAAAAATTACCTGATCTCACAAAAAAAGACCGATACTATTGGCATTATCAATTTTGATGCACATTTCGACCTTCGGAAACCTGTGGATCAAAATAATTCAGGCACTCCCTTCTATCAAATAGCGATGGAATGCAAGGAAGAAGAGATTGATTTCAACTATCTCTGCTTGGGCATCCGCAAAGATGCCAATGACCGTGTGCTTTTTCAGGCGGCAAAGGATTTGAATATCAATTTTGTGCTTTCTGACACCTTCCAAATGCAGTTTTTGGATGAGATCAATACCTGGATCAACGCGTTTGTGAAAACAGTGGATAAAGTATACGTGACCATAGATCTGGATGGGTTTTCATCGGCTTACGCACCCGGGGTAAGTGCCCCTTCACCCATGGGATTTACACCGCACATTGTTCTGGAATGTTTGAAGACCATTATCGGTTCTGGAAAACTGATCAGTATCGATCTTGCGGAAATGAATCCCAAATACGACGTCGACGGACAAACGGCAAAACTGGCCGCTTCATTACTCCACTACGTAACACACAATATCTACTAAAACTGATCCAACAAAAAAAGCCTTCCGTATGGAAAGCCTTTCATTGGTAAGCATCGTTTTTTTGATGCCTCAACCTGATTTCAATCCAGTGGATTAAAATCCAACACAACGCGGCAAAGATAACAAAGTTTTAGATAAAGATAAGTTTAACCATATTATTTCTTGTCCAACCAATTTTTAGAAGGGATATAAATTTGTTGTCACCTCGAGCGCAGTCGAGAGGTCTTTAAGACGTCGAGTTAAAAAAGGTCTCGACTGCGCTCGAGGTGACAACGCTCAGATAGCCTTAATCACGTAAGTAACTATTCCCCAGACCAATAAATCGCTTCCTTCTGACACTTCAATGGGTTTATATTTTTCATTCTCGGGAACAAGCGTGATTTTATTTTTTTCAATTCGAAGTCTTTTCACTGTAAATTCCCCATCTAGGAAGCATACGGCTATTTTGCCATTTTCGGCGTCCAGACTTCTATCGATTACCAACAAATCTCCATCGTCGAGACCGGCACCAATCATGGATTTTCCGCTTACCCTTGCATAAAATGTGGCTTCTTTGTTTTTTATGAGTGTATTATCAAGGCTAATGCGCTTCTCTTTAAAATCTTCAGCAGGGGACGGAAAACCAGCAGAAACAGAGTTATTGGAAATTGGAATGCCTATGTTCTTTACATCCTCTGGTGTGAAAAAAGTAATCGAATCTGTATTGATCGGCTTTTTTGAGCTCATTTTACAGTAATGATATCATTTATATCGGTAGTATACCTTGGAGAAAGGTGTTCTTGGCGCATTTTCCAAGTGCGTTTTAAATCTTGATTTGCGATCTTGACCTTGTATCCATATTTATCGTTTACGCTGTCCATCACTTTCATGATGCTATGATGTTTTGGATTTTCAGTCAAAAATAGATCCAGCTGCCTCTGATCAGTAGGTACCAAGCCAGATACGACCACTCCTGCCCTTTTGTATTTTATTCCAGGTCTATAAATTGTACTGACAGCTTCAACTGCATGGTTCGAAATTGTTAGACTAGAATCTGTTGCATAGGGCAAGGTAACTATTTTACTCACCCCATGCTGGGGTTCGTCTTTTTTATGCCTATTGCTTCGCAGAAATACCACAATATGGTTACAACTACTATTTTGGGACCGCAATTTTTCGGCACAACTACTTGCAAAGGTTGAGATACGCTCCCTAATATTTTCAATATCGGAATACGTATATTCAAAACTTCGCGTTGTCGCAATGGCTTTTCTATCACGGGTATCGTCATCTAAATCCAATGTTGGAATCCCTTCCAGGTCTTTTTTCAATCGTAGGCCAATGACGGCCATTTGTTTTCTTACCCAATCATCGGACAGTTGGGTAAAATCGAACGCAGTCTTTATTTTTTTGGACTGAAGTCTTTTTAGATTTCCATGTCCAACTCCCCAAACCGTTTCAATTTTTGACCATTTCAAGGCTTTTACGCGGCTCTCATTGGACTGTATCACAAAAACACCTCCAGTTTTTGATCTTAATTTTTTAGCTATTTTATTGGCAACCTTGGCCAATGCTTTTGTGGGAGCCAGACCTATGCTAATGGGAATTCCTGTACATTTTTGGACCGTATGTTGGATTTGCCTTCCGTAAACATCAAAATCATAGCTATCAAAGCCCTCAAACTTCAAAAATGCTTCGTCAATACTGTATACCTCCATATCGGGGGTAAACGTGTTTAAAATATTCATTACCCTTGTGCTCATATCACCATATAAGGGATAATTGGAGGAAAACACTTTTATCCCATTTTCCTCACAGAATTTGCGATACTTGAAAGCTGGTGCGGCCATAGGAAGTCCCAATTTTTTAGCTTCATCACTGCGGGAAATGAAACACCCATCATTATTGGACAAAATAGCCACGGGAACGTTGTTGAACTGAGGTTGGAAAGCCCGTTCACATGAGGCATAGAAATTATTGCAATCCACCAAGGCAAACATGCTGTAAATTACTTGATTTTTCCTTTAAAGGGAAGTCCTTTTAATTGAAAAACATATATTTGTATATATAAAATATATACAATGCGTAAAGTAAGAAAACTCATTGATGTTGATGAAAACATTTTAAGCATTTTGGAAATCGAAGCTAAAAAGCAAAGGCGCTCGTTAAAAAGCTTTTTAGAATATACTCTTGAAGAGACCGCCAACAGATTAGAATCCCCTTCTGAGCCCTATAAAACTATGATGGACAATATGTTGGATAAATTAGAAAAAGGAAAATTAAAATTCGACCCCATAGAAGATATAGAAAAAAAATATGGCCTATAGGGTATCCATTTCCAAAGAAGCCCAGATTGAGCTTAGTATAGCCGAATGTTTTTTTAGGGCCAAAGGAATAGAAAAAGCATTTTTAAATGATTTAAAAAAACAACTCCAATTCCTAAAAGCCACTCCAAAATCCTTTCAAGTTAAATATAGAAATATACGAATCATAAAATTTGA
>JANQRD010000167.1 GCA_028284725.1 Allomuricauda sp.
AAACAACAAGCTTTACTATACCCCTGTGGAATACGTGTTCTCCAAAATTGGGGGTACTTACAAAATGCCCATTCTGTGGCGATTGAAGGGAGAAGGAAAGCGGTTTTCGGAACTGAAGAGGAGCCTCGATCATATATCCGATCGTATGCTGAGCAAATGTCTCAAAGAATTGGTGGAGGACGGTTTTATCTCTAAAGAGATTACCGCAGAGGTTCCAGTTAAGGTGGAATATCGTATGACTGAAAAAGGCCACCAGAGCATTCCGATTATTTCTACGTTGCGCGATTACGGTTTTCAGTTGATGGACGAAGACGGGATAAAGCAATAGTTTCTACCACGCATTCTTTATGAAAAGAACAATGTTGTACAGTTCAGTACATAAATCGTCCAGTTCATTACATTTTATTTTTTAGGAATGATGTTGTACCACATCTTTGCGTCATCAATCAAAATCAATCACGATAGCTGTCAGATCATCAATCAAAAAACGAACAATCATGAATCAACTGACAAAAATCCTTGCCGCATTGCTCCTTAAGATCATCATTCTACTATTGATGATCGGGAGTGATGAAGCACAGGCACAGCGCCGAAGCACTTCCATTAATATTTCTGATAACGGAAAAACAACCATCTCCGTAAAAAATGGATTTGGAAACAACTTTTATGTGGAGTACAAAGGAGAGATTAAACTCTCGGACGATGATAAGGACATTGTTTCCATTTCGGATGGGGGTTATATGGAAATCAAAAGATCTGCCTTTGGGAGCCGCAGAAGAATATTTATCGAACCCAATAGTTCCGGACGCCTTATTAAAAAGTATTATGTAGGCAGTTCCGAAAGGAGTTTTGATCCGGAAGGCCGTAGGTGGATGGCCGAAATTTTGTTGGAGGTGGTGCGCACCTCCACACTGGGATCCAAACAACGGGTGGACCGAATCTATCGTGAGGGAGGAACCTACGGCGTGCTGAAAGAAGTAGGGTATATTGGTGGGAATCATGTAAAGTCCCGTTATATAAAACTGTTGCTTCAAAAAGATTTGAAGGAAGCCGATCTGAAATCCATCCTCAATGCAGTAGGAGACGATATTGATTCAGACCACCATCGAGCGGATATCCTTAAAAACAATGCTTCCAAGTTTTTAACCTCTGAGTCATGTACGTCCGCCTATATCGATGCCACTTCTGAAATAGATTCCGACCATCATAAGGCAGAGGTGCTTAAAAGATGTGTTTACGATGGAGTTTTCAAAGAGAATCAGATGAATGCCCTTTTCACAGTTGCTGATGACATTGATTCGGACTACCATAAATCCTCAGTGCTTAAAACCGTATTGAAGAATTCATCTTTGAGCGCATCCAATATGAAGTTGCTTATAAGCACCGCTAAGGAGATAGATTCCGATCACCATAAATCCGAAGTATTGCGAACGGCATTGAATTCCAAAGGATTATCAGAAGAGGGGTTTCATACAATGTTGAATTCCATGTCAAGCATGGATTCAGACCATCATAAAGATGAAGTGCTTTCCAAGTTGTTGCGTAACAATTTAAGTCCCTCATCACTATCGCATGTGTTAAAACAGGCTGGTGGAATAGATTCAGATAGCCACAGGGCCAATGTGTTAAAACAAGTCGTTGGGAAAGAGCTTTCCGAAGAGAACATCAACACTTTAATGGAAGTGTTGGAAGACATGGATTCTGACCACCATAAGGCGGATGTATTCAAACGAATGTCGCGGAATACCTATAGCAGTACACAGCTTTCCAAGATATTAAGAGCCATTGGGAGTATAGATTCGGATTACCACAAAGCAGAGTCATTAATGGCATTTGCTTCCAAAGTTTCCGCTGGAGGACAATCGCTACGCGAGACTTACAGGTCAGTATGCAACAGTATTTCATCAAACTCACATTACCGAAGAGCCATAAACGCAGTTCAGTAGACCAACAAAAGTCCCATCACCAAGATACTCCTGTTGCTTAGCGTAATATTGAGTATTTTGGTGTCATGGACAGGTTTTTTGACTCTTTTACAAACCAACCAAAAATGAGAAGAAATCTTCTTCTGATTCTTTTAGGCTTCGTTGTCGGAGTCTTCTTCTACAGTTTTCACAATTTCGGTGGAATGCCCAGCTTTTGGGAACTTTTGCTCAACGGAGCTCTTGGGGTTGGAATCAGCTTTGCTTTCCATTTTTGCAATTTGTTTTTGAACAAGACCATCCGGTGGAAAAAACAGACGGGATTGCGATTGCTGTCAGGGATAATCCTCCATATGATTTTGGGATATGGTATAATCCTTTTGGGGTTGAAAGGCTATGAGTTGCTATACGATGGCTACAATTTCTTTTCCAATGACAATAATACCATTTTGGTGGAAATGGCGGTGCTCCTGTTCTGCACGGTACTTATTTACAATATTATTTATATGTTGTTCTACTCATACCGTTTGTACGCAGTGGGACAGGTAAGGGAGGTGCGCTTTAGGCGAAAGCAGACCGAACTGCAATTAAAAGCCTTGAAATCGCAGTTAAGTCCCCATTTTCTGTTCAATAGTCTGAATACTTTGTCTTCCTTATTTCAGAAAGATGTATACAAGGCCGAGCTTTTTATCCGCTCTTTGGCCAAGTCCTATCAATATACGTTGAAAGCCTATCAAGACATGTTGGTCACAGTAGACGAGGAACTGATCTTTGTGGAATCCTACTGCTATTTGGTGCGAACACGATTCGGTGACCACTTGAAGCTAGAGTTGGAATTATCGGATGATGAGCGCAAAAGCAAAATTCCACCATTGACCCTGCAAATGCTTGTCGAAAATGCAGTAAAGCACAATATTGTTGATAAGGAGCATCCATTGACGGTCAGCATAAAACCCAACAAGGACTTTTTGGACGTGACCAACAACAAGACCAAGAAACGGCCCGAAACCAAATCCTTGAAGATTGGGTTGAAGAACATCATTTCCCGATATAATCTTTTGGTTAGTAAAACGGTAAAGGTCATTGATGCGGCAGACTTTACTGTAAAACTCCCTATCATCAAATGAAGCAGTTGTTTGTCCATAAACCTTTGTTTCGCTTGTTGAGCCCCTTGTTCAGCGGTACGTTGGTCTACCTGCTGATTCTATTGATCAACAACACGATCGAGGAGCTTGGAGTGAACTTTTTTGGCCAAGAACTTTATGTGTGCATAGGTTTGGCCTATTTGATTCAGGAATATGCGAGGTTTTCCATTGTAATTTTCAAACGACTAAAAAAACCGACCTCCTTTTTTGCAAAGACCTTAGTGCAGGTGGTGAGCACAATCCTCATCAGTATTGTTTTGGTATCCCTTGCCATGTACCTTTATTTTACCAATATGCTGTACTACACCCCAAACAGCACAGAATTGCTCATTTTTAATGGGATTTTTTCGGTGATTTCATTGATTTATGTACTGCTCTATGTCAGTCATCAATTTTTGCATAAGGTCAATACGGAAAAACTGGAAAAAGAAGAATGGGCCAGACAAGAAATTGAGGAAGAATTTTTGGATTTCAAACGTGACATCAACCCTGAACTGTTTTTTGAAAGCTTGGAGGCCATTTTGGTGATAATGAAAGAGGATGTGGACAAGGCTGAAGAGATTACCGACCGTTTCGCCATGGTGTATCGTTACCTATTGTCAAAAAGCAAAAATGAACTTGTACCTATTTCCGAAGAACTTAAAATATTGGAAGAACTGCTTCAATTGTTTACAGAGCTTCCCTATCGGAAATTACAATTGGGTAAGCTGTCAATTGGGGACACCATGGTCGTACCAGGGAGCTTGCTTCAAATAACGGAGCTGATTATGCGAACTACTATCGCAAATAAAAAGAAGGATTTGTATATTGATATTGAGGAATCGGAGGACGTAATTTGCATTAAATATATACATGAAGAAAAAATCCTCAATAGTTTATTAACCACTAATTTGAATTTAATAAAAAAGAGCTATTCCTACTATACCAACCAACAACTGGAAGTAGTACATGAAGCTGATTTCAAGTCTATATATCTTCCAAAATTGAGCCTAGCATGAAGATAGCCATCATTGAGGACGAACCTTTAGCAGCCGAAAAGTTGGAACGTTATCTTTTAAAGTACAGTGAGACTATGGAGATAATGAGCGTTTTACCATCATTGGAACAAGCGATTCCCTGGATTATGGAGCACCAAACGGAGGTAGACCTGTTTTTTATGGATGTTCAACTGATCGATGGACTCAGTTTTGAACTCTTTTCAAAAGTATCCATCCAAAAACCGGTCATATTCACCACAGCGTATGATGAGTTTGCCATCGATGCCTTTAAGGTCAACAGTATCGACTATCTTTTAAAACCTGTTATGTTCACCGATTTGTCAAGGGCCTTGCAAAAATTCAAATCCCTCAAGGAACAGTTTGCAAACACTACTCAATTAGCTCCGGTGATTGAAAAATTAAAACAGAAGAGCTTCAAGGATAGGTTTTTGGTACGGATGGGAAATCATATCAATTCCGTACCAAGTGGTTCTATCAATGCATTTTATGCAGAGGGGAGGGATGCTTATTTGGTTTCGGAACAAGGTAAGAAATACATTATCGAATACAAGTTGGAAGCTCTGGAAGAGCTTTTGGACCCCAAATATTTTTTTCGGGTGAATCGTTCCTTCATTGTAAATATCAATGCAATCAGCGATGTGACTGTTTATGCTAACCGAAGGTTAAAATTGAGCTTGAAATCCAAATTGGAAAAAGAAGTAGTCGTAAGCCGTGAGAAGGTTGGGGATTTTAAAAAATGGTTCGAGGGCTTGTCCTAAAACTGATCGGATTTCTCCTTTAGCTCCTTCAACGCTCGGTTCAAACTTCTGGTGGTAACCCCAATGTAATTGGCGATGTCCTTTTTTGATATAACCTCTGTGAATTCAGGAAACATTTTCTTCAGCCGTATCACATTGGCTTCAATAGGGTAGGAATGTTGATACGAATGCCTCGGAGCCTTATACCGGATTTTATCGGCAAGTGCCTTCATGATCAGTTTATTAAAATGTCCATCCGTTTCCAAGAGTTGGTTAAAACTGGAATGGGAAAATGAAAGTGTTTTTAGGGTCGTAATCGATTCCACGGAGCAAATGGTGTGCTTATTGCTGAAAACCTCCAATTCTCCAAACTCCATTCCTTCACCCAAAAATTCTTGGATGAACTCTTTTCCATTTTCATCGGAAATATAGCACTTGGCAATACCTTCAGTGATTAAATAGACCTTGCTGTACCTTCGATCTTGCTCGATGATCCTGTTTTTAGGCCCAAATACTTCTTCTTTCATGTCGGAGATACCGGACTGAAAAAGTTTTTTCGTGTAGACCGCCAATTCGGGATTTGATCTGATCATAATTGCCAACGGGACAAATGTCCTTTTTAATGCAAACGGGATACAATTTCTTTGTCATAAAATTACGGAATACCGATTGCGATGGCAACAAGAAGGCAACAAATAACATGGACAAAACAGGGAATATACACTCCAAAGTTCATTCTTATTTGTTTGGGTTCCCTCTTTTTTTCGGCCAGCTACAACATGTTGATTCCCGAACTGCCATCCTACCTGAGCGGATTGGGAGGTGCCAAATACATTGGCTTGATCATTGCACTTTTTACATTGACCGCAGGAATTTCTAGACCTTTTAGTGGAAAACTTACGGATACCATTGGACGAAAGCCTGTAATGATCATTGGTGCCATGGTCTGTTTGGTCTGTGGAGGGTTTTATCCCATTTTGACCACGGTTTTTGGCTTCTTATTGCTGCGGTTGCTTCATGGTTTTTCCACTGGATTTACGCCTACTGCTGCTTCCACATTTGTATCGGACGTAGTACCACCGGAAAGGCTGGGAGAGGCCATGGGCATTCAAGGAATCGCTTTCAGTACAGGTCTGGCTTTGGGCCCGGCTTTGGGCAGTTTGATAAAGCTCCATTTTTCTTATTCGGTGCTTTTTTACAGTTCATCGCTGATGGCCCTATTAGCGCTGTTGTTGATTGTAAATCTTAAAGAAACCCTTCCCAACCCACAGCGTTTTAGATTGGCGCATCTAAAAATTTCCCGACATGATATCATCGCTTTGGAAGCGCTGCCGGCAGGTATAATTACCTTTTTGTCTTACATCGGGTTTGGAGTAGTGCTCACCTTGATTCCAGATTGGACCGAGGCAGTGGGTTTTACCAATAAGGGGGTTTTCTTCATCGTGTTTACCGTTTCTTCGCTCTTGATTCGATTTGTCGCCGGAAAACTTTCCGATCGCTTTGGAAGAATCATTGTGATCATTGTGGGGCTGATACTGCTTGTCGTTTCTTTAGTTTTAATTGGGGCCTTTGCCACACCCTCTGGATTATTGATTGGTGGAGGGGTTTATGGTCTTGCCATGGGCATCGTTTCACCGGCAGTAAATGCCTGGACCATTGACCTAAGCAAACCGGGACAAAAAGGAAAGGCAATGGCGACCATGTACATCGCTTTGGAAGCCGGTATTGGTCTTGGAGCGTTAGCTTCGGGCTGGTATTTTCAAGAAACCGTCTCTCGGATTCCGTTGATAATGTATGGCTGCGCTGGATTAGCTTTTTGTGGGATTGTCTATTTATTTTTTCGCTTTATCAAACTAAATAGCGACAAAAGGTAATCATGGGATTGGAATTTTTCATTCGTGCCTAGATTTAATTATAATTTTTTTCTTACTCACCTGTAACTATTTAATAACAACTGAGTCTTTAGTAGTGGATTGGCATGTAAACCCCGAACAGGACTTGCCTTTTATGACCATTTGTGACCTGAGCACTTACGCAAGTATTTCTTTGAAGTCCAACATTTATAGACCCCGAGGACTAAACTTACTTTCTTGCCCTGCTTAGGTGAAGCCTTTCAGACTCAAAGGAGTTTTGTAAATCTACATTACCGTAAAA
The DNA here is from genome assembly GCA_028284725.1 of Allomuricauda sp. Classification (GTDB taxonomy): domain Bacteria; phylum Bacteroidota; class Bacteroidia; order Flavobacteriales; family Flavobacteriaceae; genus Flagellimonas. The sequence continues at coordinate 6,957 of JANQRD010000167.1, forward strand.
GACATTTATCTACCAGGAAAATGTTTCCACAGAGGTTAAAAAAGTTAAGATTGGAAAACAATTTGACCCAGGTGATGCTTGGAAAAATTTCCGGTGTATCCAGTGCTCAAATTGCAAAATACGAAAATGGACTGTCCAAACCCCGGCCGAAAACGTTGTCCAAACTGTCAAAAGTACTTGGGGTTGATCCAGCTTATTTTACTGATGATATTGTTGTTCATCACAATTGTTGCTTAGAGCGAAGTATACGAAGGTTGAAACAAGTGATTAATAACGATACTGATAAAAAAACGCTAATAACCCTTATTGATGCTTTTTACTACAGAATTGTTGCGGAATCAAGAAAGTGAATCCAATTGGATTCTTCCATGTATTAAACTATTGCTTCATTGTATTTGCTAACTTTAATTGCTCATAATTCCATAAATGGACTTGGAAACCCTATATGTGATCGAAAGGAAGGATTGGAGAAAATGGCTCTCTGAAAATTTTGACAAAAAAGAAGAGATTTGGTTAGTCTACCCTAAAAAATCAGCAAACAAACCAAGAATCGAGTACAATACCGCTGTTGAGGAAGCGCTTTGTTTTGGATGGATCGACAGTACCGTGAAATCCCTGGATAAAGACCATACCATACAACGGTTTACTGTACGAAGAGCCAAAAGCGGTTATTCGCAAGCCAACAAGGAACGGGTAAAATGGCTTATGGAAAAAAAATTGGTACACCCCTCTTTACGAAAGGCTTTGGAACCAATCGCAAAAGAGCAATACAAATATCCGGAGGATATTTTAACCCAAATAAGAAAAGATGCTCGGGCATGGAGCAATTTTCAAAATTTTTCAGATGGGTATAAACGTATCAGGATTGCGTATATCGATAGCGCACGAAAGCGTCCCGAAGAATTTCACAAGAGAATCCGGAATTTCGTGGAAAAGACACATCAAAACAAACTCATAAAAGGGTTTGGCGGTATCGACAAATACTATTGATTAAAAAAAATGGGTGGAATGTGCATCATTTTTCAATCTATACGTCCCTATATTGGAGTAGTTATGTAAATTATGGAACAGGAAATAGAAAAATACTACGGCCCACTTTTCGGATTTATCCGCAAAAGGGTAAAAAATGAGTCCGATGCTGAAGACCTTACCCAGGAAGTCTTCCTAAAACTTTCAAAATCCAACATCACAGTGATCGAAAGTGTGAAAAGCTGGGTCTATGCAGTTGCCAAAAACGCGATTATCGATCATTTCAGAAAAAGGAAGTTGGAGATACAAGCACTAGAGGAAAATCTCGCTTACGAATCAGAGTTGGATAACGGCACCATTACAGAACTGAGCGCCTGTATCCTCCCATTCATTGAAGAGCTACCCGAAGAATACAGACAACTGCTCAAGTTATCTGAAATTGATGGTGTAAGTCAAAAAGAGATTGCAAAAAATTTACAAATGAACTACATTACGGTACGTTCCAAAATCCAACGGGGCAGACAACGGTTAAAACAGCTGTTTTCGGAATGTTGTGAGATAGAGAAGGGGGGAAGGGGCTCCATACTTTGCTACGAGAAAAAGGTAAATTGTTGTTAAAATCAACAATAACCGCATCAATTTAAAGTAGCTGCGTCTTTAAGGGAGTAATAACTTTTAATTAAAGACAATGAGCAACTTTAGATCATTTCAAACCCTTTTGGGGCTTCCAGTTTTGTTTTTTGGATCTCCGGACACTGCCCATGCCCAATCCTCTTGTGATTCCAAAGTTACAATTGAAGAAAAAGTAACGGGCTGTACACCTTCTGCATGTAGAGGTGCCCAGACCAAGTTTGGCGAGGCTAAGGTCATTAGCGATTTAAGAAAACAACTTATCGATTTAAAATCGCAGATGGAAGTTTCGGTCACCCACGCTTTTGAGGAAAGGACGTATTCTGTACATGGATTGTTGGGAGAAACCGATGCGGAAAGTTTACAGATCATTGCTGAGGAGGTCAAAATTATTGAAAATGCTTTTTTTAACACTATGGATGCAAAATTTCCAGTCATCCATACCACAGAAAATAAAGCAAAAACAGTTCAAGCACTGAAACTTCGAATTGAACAGTTAGCACAATTGTTGTAGATTTTCTGGCCCATGATCTTTCGAAAAGTAGTGAGCCTGGTGCTGGCCCTTAGTTTTGTGGTCGTCCTGGCTACTGGAGTAGCGTCATTTTATTATAATTACTCAAGATGGATAGCTACTCTTCATACGGTTTTCGGATTGGTATTGGCTGTGGGGGTCCTCTTTCACCTTTGGAACAATCTGCGTCCCATTAAAAGCTACATCAAATGGAAAAGATTTCCGTTCGTTTTTGGGCTGATGGTGTTGGTGTTTTGTACAGCTTTTTATCAGCTGCCGCCCGTGCGGCATCTCATGGACTATGGAGCTAGACATAAAGCTGAAAAAGGAAACGGACAGGCTTTAGGCTCCTACGACGTCATTACACTGGAAACGGATAATGGCTTGGGAATTTCTGTTGATTTAATGCATGCGGAGCACTTTTGGCATCCACAAATCGCTATTTGGATAGAGGATTTGGAGGGAAATCATTTGAAGACCTTATTTGTGACCAACTCCACTGCAAAGGGGCTTTTTTTTGGAGGGAGAACCAAAGAAAACTTCAAGGTATTTGACACTGAAAAGGCCTCGAACAAAAATTATCGAAAGGTCAATGCACTGCCTGTTTGGTCCCACACTAGGGGTGAAATCTATTCGGATGGCATGGTTGTCCCAACTAGGGAAGATCCATTGCCGGAAGCCATATCCGGAGCTACACCTCCTCAAAGTTTTTTCTTAAAAACCTCGGTTAGGGAAAAAACGTCGTTTGTTATCAAACTTGAAATAAACGTTGCATTTGATGACAACGAATTCTACTCCGAATATGATTTCCCCGATGATGAAGTTTTCCATAATGGAACAGGGCAGTTGGGCCAACCCTCACTGGTGTATGCCGCAAAAATTGACTTGAAAGAAGGAAAAAACTACTACCTCATGGAAGTGCTTGGTCACGGGCATCATTCGGGAGAGCATGGAGCAATTGAGACCGAGATGGCAACTTTGACCACAGCAAAGCAAATTGTGGAAAGGATTGTCATAGGTGTAAGTCCTCAGGAACCATAGTAATGGTATCTGCCCACAGTACCTTTGGTGAAACCGTCTTATCTAAAAGTTAAAGAGATTGTATTCTTGTCGAAGGTTATGTAATTTAGAATCAAAGAATTCAATTGCTATGCGGCTATTATTAAGTTTGGGGTGTTTGTTTTCCCTGTTGTTGATTTTGGGATGTGCTTCAACACCAAAACCAGAGGCTTCGGATGAACAAATACAGGATTTAGCAGGACTTATCTTTGAACAATCTTTTGAGATTGAAGCCAATTGGGCCATTCCTTTGGCCACAGGTAGTCTTACAAGCATAGCCAACGCCGGACTTCTTCCTCCAGGTAGTACCCTTAATAGAATTGATTTGTTCGGAAACTCAAGTTATCTAAGGGTTACAAAAGATAGCGTTAAGGCACAACTGCCATATTATGGGGAACGACAAATGGGAGGTGGTACGTATGGCAACAACCAGTACGGTATTCAATTCGAAGGGATTCCGAAGGATTTTGAAATCGTACCAAACAAAAAAAAGCGAGGCTATACCATGCGATTTACAATCAGTACACAAACCGAGACGTTCCAAGTTGCGGCGCTCTTGTTTCCTGATCAATCAAGTACTATCAATATCAACAGTACCCATAGAACACCTATTGGGTACAGAGGTCGTGTGAGTGAATATAATGTAAAATCGAGTGATTGATCACCAATGGATAGGCTTAAAAGACTGTCCAATTTTTAAACGTTTTCCAGACCGCAATAAGAGGTATTCATCGCGCTTTTCCTTTTCTTTAGATTTTATTTGACTTCTGTTTACGATGAATTTTCGATGAATTCGTATGAAGTTTGGCCCAAGCTTTTTGGCCAGGACACTTAATCGTTCCCGTTTGATAAAGGTTTCGTTTTCAGTATAAAAATTAAGATAATGTCCATCTGCCTCAATCCATTCAATAGATTCCAGTCCAATAGTGATCATTTTACGTCCCTTAAAAACATCTATGGTCTTGTTCCGCTTTTTTTTGGTGAACACATACAAGGAGGTGCCCAAGAGCATCAACAAATGGTATAATGCCTCACGTCCGAAGTAATAGCGGGCATACTCGAAGTCAACAAAGTGGTCGAAGTAGCCGAAGGAATGTAATGTAATATTGGACAAAATGTAAAAAGTGAAAAGAAAAACTGGAGCTGAAGCAATTACTATAAACCAAAACCATCTCGGAAATCTCTTCAAGATTCTAGTTTGAAGTCTTAAGAACAGAAATAGAAACGGAATGAAAAAGAGAACAGAAACCAAAAGGTAAACTATGGAGACCCAGATGCTATAACTCGCATGGTGTCGGTAGCGAATTACATTTTGTATCAAGGTTAATAGAAAAATCGCAAAA
>JANQRD010000176.1 GCA_028284725.1 Allomuricauda sp.
TAGTCCTCGCTGGCCAATTGCCCAATTGCTTTCAGATTATTTTCTTCAACAGAAAGTACCCGGTTGCCGAACCAAGAGGGAGCAATGGTGGTTGCGGCATAGGCCACTTCAGGCATTTCATCCGCAAGGAATTCTGCCATGGGGCTCGAACTTTCTATAATGGTTTTAACTCCCTCGCTAAATTCCAAATGTTCAATTACCTGGTAAATACGTTCATGGTTTGCATGGAATTTATCCATATTGAGTTCGTCCCTCACCCAAAGTACAATCAACAGTGCGCATGCCAAACCAGTGGAGAGACCTACCATGTTGATCAAAAAGGTACTTTGCTGCCTTTTGATGTTTCTAAAGAAGAGTAAAATGTTGTGTTTTAGCACGATTTATATTTTTTTGATTGATTTGACATGTTCTATTCGTTCCGCAGCACTTCAATAGGATTTGCAATCGCTGCTCTAAAGCTTTGCCAGCTTACCGATATCAATGCAATTACTAAGGCAGAAGTTCCTGCCAAAATGAATATCCACCAACTTATATCTGTTTTGTAGGCAAAACCTTCCAACCACTTGTGCATTGCGAACGAAGAGACAGGTATGGCCATGACAAAGGCTAGACCAACCCACTTTACAAAGTCTTGGTTTAGTAATTGTAGAATTTGGGCAATTGTTGCCCCATTGACTTTTCTGACACCTATTTCCTTTTTTCGTTGCAGACAGGTATATGAGGTAAGACCGAATAGACCTAAAGAGGCTATTAAGATGGCCAATAAGGTAAAAATTTGAAATGCAGTTCCAAAGGCTTTGTCCTCGTTGTATTGGGCTGCAAAGTTTTGATCTAAAAAAGTGTAGTTAAACGTACTTTGAGGAAACACTTCTTTCCAAGTACTTTCAATTTGAGCAATTGCGATTGACACGTTGGAAACTGATAGTGCCTTTTGGTTCAACTTTATTAAAAGATTACGCGAATTGGAAGCATAGCGTATCATAATTGGCTCAATAATAGTCTTCAAACCAAAGTGATGGTAGTCTTTTATTACCCCTGAAATAATCCGTTTCTGCCCCCAAAATTCAACAGTCTTATTAATAGCCTCAGATGGTTGGGAAATGCCCATATGTTTAACAAATCTTTCATTGAGAACCACCATCTTTCCATTGTCTTTTGGGTTGGACAAAAAAGGTCCTCCCGCTAAGAATTCCATACCCATTAACTCAAAATATTCCGGTTGAGCAGTATAGTGATACCACACCCTTTTGTCGTCCCTAATTCCATTGGGAAATGTAATTCCTACAGTAGAAGATAGGCTTTCATAGCTTCCTCCAGGGTAAGTTTGAGAAGTAGTCACTTCTTTGACAAAGGCAATTTTTTGTAGTTCATTTGTTAAAGTTCTAAAATTCTTTAAACGAAGTGAATCCCCTCTTTCATCCAATAAGGTTCCGTTGACAGCAATTATTTGATTTAACTCGGCTCCGATAGGTTGATTTTGTAAAAATTTGATTTGTTTGGTAACTACGATGGTCCCCATCAACAAAGCTATAGTTGCCAAAAATTGACCTATGATAAGCCCCTTTCTAACCATTAATCCTGTTCCCGACGTTAGGATTTTACCTTTCAGAGCTTTTGCTGGGGGATACTTACTTAAAATCAATGCCGGGTACATTCCAGAAATAGCCGCACCCAGCAAAAGAAAGCTCAGTAAAGGCATAAAACTCTTTATGCTTGAAATCTCTATGACCAATTCCTTGTTTATGTAATTATTGAAGGTTGGGAGTATGATGAGAACAACTCCAAAAGCGACAATAAGTGCAATACCATTTAACACGAATGATTCTATAAGTGACTGCACTATTATTTGCGGCCGTTGCGCCCCGACGACTTTGCGGATTCCTGTTTCTTTTGCCCTTTCCAGCGACTTGGTTGTGGAAAGATTCACATAGTTCAGCCATGATAGCACAATAATTATGAATGCAATCGCCAGCAAGAAATTTACTCGACTTGCACTACCATTGGCTTCTGCCTCATATGGCTTGTCGGAATGTAAATGAATATCTTCTAAAGGCTCTAGATTATGCCTTTCATGTGGTAGGCTCTCTATCTTAAAACCCATGATTTTGTTCCTTAAACGCTCTGCATCGGCTTTTTTGTCCACCTTAACATAAGTAAAGAAAGTATTAGTATTCCAGTTTAATTCCTTGTTATTGGGATACCCTTTCCATGTGGCAATCGTATTAAAAGAAATTAAAAAATTGTTCTTTATATGTGTATTCACAACTGGATCCTGTAGCACACCTTTTACAGTGAATACGGTATTTCCATTAAAAATGACAGATAAAGATTTTCCTATAGGGTTTTCATCGCCAAATATTTTTTTTGCAAGCGATTCTGTTAGCAAGATAGAATAAGGCTCTTTTAGGACCGTTTCAATATTTCCTTTGAGCAGGCGATACTGTAAAACTTCAAAAACGGATGGATCAGCTAGAGCTCCTTTCTCGCCATCAAAGACGGTGCTGTTATATTTAAAAATCACATTATTCATATGATACAGCCTAACAAATTCCTTTATATCAGGAAAAGCTTCCTTAAGTGTTGGACCACTTGAATTGTATGTCTGCGCATCACCGGGAACAAAAACACCATCCTCCGTATAGTCCATATATACCCGATATACATTTTCGGAACCCTGGAACTTATCGTAGCTCTTCTCGTAATCCACATATAACATGATCAACAAAAAAGAAGCGATGCCAATAGCCAGCCCAAAAATGTTGATAAACGAATACATTCCATTTTTAAGCAGAAATCTTGCAGCTAATTTTAAAAACAATTTATACATGATGTTTTACCTTTCAGTTATTCGGTTCTCAAACTCTTTACGGGATTGGCCCTAGCTGCCCTTATTGCTTGAAAGCTCACGGTTATAACTGTAATGAACATAGCGCCGAACATGGCCAATGCAAAAATCCACCACTTAAGGATGACACGATAGGGATACTCTTGCAACCAACCGTTCATGATGTAGTATGCGATGGGCACTGCGATGAAACACGAAATAATGACCAGTTTCAGAAAGTCCTTGGAAAGCATGTTCCAGACATTAAAAATAGAAGCGCCCAGTACCTTTCTTACCCCAATTTCCTTAGTGCGCTGTTCGGCGACAAAAGAGGTGAGTCCAAAGAGGCCGAGACAACTGATCAAAATCGCCAAGGCAGTAAAGATTCCCGATAGCGTGCCGATGCGTTCCTCAGCAGCGAACTTTTTACCATACTCTTCATCCACAAAATCATATTGAAAAGGCAGGTCGGGGAAATGTTGTTTGAACACCCTTTCAATGATGGCAAGGTTTTGACTGGCACTTTGCTTTGGATTTAACCTCAGGTTATAAAAGCTACCATAGCCCATTCGGTCAAACTCATAAACCGCTTGTTTAACCGGCTCGTAAGGAGATTGGGTGATCATATCCTCAATGACGCCTATAATTTTTAAAGGAGGATCTGGGTCTTCTTCATCTTCGTCTTTTATAAGTACTCCTATAGGGTTGGTAAGCCCCATGTATTTCATAGCTGTTTCATTGATGAGCACTGCAGTGGAGTCCGTGGCAAATTCCCTTGAAAAACCCCTTCCTTTTATAATTTTCAAGTTAAGCGATTTTACATATTCAGGCGATACCTCCGTCCACGCCAAGTCTTCTTGGAATGATTCAGGTTTTCCCTCCCAAGTCAGACCTCCTCGGTTCGACCAAGTTTGTGTGGTAGGGCTACTGGATGTTGACATTTCCATGACCGCACCGGAGTTTATGAATTCACGACGCATCAAATCGTGTTTGCCACCAAAATCTGCACTAAAGGTTGGGATTTGGACCAGTCCCTCAGTATCATAACCCACGGGTCTATTTTTGGCATAGTTGATTTGTTGCATCACAATCACGGTGCCAATGATGAAAGCAACCGAAACGGTAAACTGCATTACTACCAATACCTTTCTGGGAGCACCTGAGTATTTGCCTGCTTTAAAGGTGCCCTTTAACACTTCAACCGGCTTAAAAGAAGACAGGTATATGGCTGGATAACTGCCCGCTAGGAGCGAAGTGAACAAAATGAACATTAAAGAAATCATCCAAAAGGAAGACTTGTCCCAAGGAAACTCAATTTCTTTTCGAGCCAACTCGTTGAAGCCATTAAGCGATATAAGCACAATAAACAAGGCCATGACATATGCAAATACCACTACCAAAAACGATTCACTTAAAAATTGGGATATCAGTTGGCCCCGCTGGGACCCAATGGATTTTCGAATTCCCACTTCTTTGGAGCGCTTTTCCGAACGGGCGGTGCTCAGGTTCATGAAGTTGATACAGGCCAAGAGCAGCACAAAAATTCCGATCACCCCAAAAAGCCAAACGTATTTAATGCGGCCACCCACTTGTTTTCCATCCTCAAAATTGGAATATAGATGCCATTCGTTCATAGGAAACAGGAACAGTTGAGGGTTGAACTCAGCAGTTTCTTCATTAAGGTTCTTTTTTACATCTTTAATCGTTTCAGTAACCTTTTCCATAGTGTTATTGCCTGCGATTTGGACAAACATCTGGAAGGAGTTGTTTCCCCAATTGTCCTCGGCCTCCTTGATCCATTCCCTGCTGTTCGCATAGTAATCCCAGGGCATTAAGAAGTTGGTGTTTCTGAAAGAATTGTTGAACGGGATATCTTCGTACACTGCGGTGACCATCATATCGTCTTGACTATTGGCCTTGACGACTTTACCAATGGGATCTTCGTTGCCAAA
>JANQRD010000209.1 GCA_028284725.1 Allomuricauda sp.
TTGGAGTATTCAGTTTTTTCCAAATAGGCATTGGCGATGTTCAGCTTTTCCAGAGCCACCATTACTTCTCCCGCTTTCTTTCCGGAATACACCAAAAGCGAATATCTTTTGCTTTTCAAAACATCCTTTTGTCTCAAAAAATACTTTTTAAAATTGCTACTGAGGTCTTTGATCACCAACTGTTTATCCAAATTGATTCCCAATGATCGTAGACTTTGGGCCATTTTATTTTCTTGTTCCTCAACGGATTTTCTTCCTTTGGAATCCTTCTCCTGAATCGTTATGCTGAGGTAGATTTTATCCGGGGTCACCAAGGTGTCCACTCGGGTTGAGGTCTCCAAATAAGGGATATCCAAAAAGTTCTTGGTCTGGCCAAGGACAATAGCTGTGAATAACAAAAAGGTGAGGGTAAAGTGGACTTTTTTCATTTTGAAATTTTAGTTAAAGGTAATTACTTTACTACCGTGGGCAAAGCCCATACCATTCTAAAAAATGAAAGCCCAGTAGCATATTGAAAAATGAAAATTAAGCCCACATATATTTCTCAAGGATTTTTACACTTTCTTGGTTAACTTGTTGACCATGAAATTTGTTATAGCTCCCGATAAATACAAAGGTTCCCTTTCCGGATGGCAATTTTGTGAAGCCGCTGAAGGTGGAATCAAAAGAATCTTTCCGAATGCAATAATTATCAAAAAACCTTTGGCCGATGGGGGAGACGGCACCATCGAAGTTGTGAAACACTATCTAAAAGCTTCGACAATTACGGTTCAGGTGCATGACCCACTTTTTAGAACCATTGAAGCCCCATATTTACTTTCAGAAGATGGTAAAATAGCCTTTATTGAAATGTCGGAAGCCTCCGGGTACAAGTTGTTGGACAAACAGGAAATGAACTGTATGCATACCACCTCTTTGGGAACGGGTGAATTGATACGTGATGCCTTGGAAAAAGGAGCGGAGCACATAGTATTGGGCATTGGTGGTAGCGCCACGAACGATGGCGGAATGGGAATGGCGGCAGCACTGGGATTCAATTTTTTGAATGAAAATGGTAGTGAAGTAAAACCTGTCGGGTCGCAGCTCTCCTCGGTGGCAACAATACATAAAGAAAAAGTACATCCCAGACTATCGAAAGTCAAGATTCAAGTAGCTTGTGATGTCACCAATCCGCTTTATGGCGATAATGGGGCGGCGAAAATCTATGGTCCCCAAAAAGGAGCATCCGAAGAAGAAGTGAATCTTTTGGATCAAGGGCTCCGGCATTTTTCGGGAATCCTGTATGAAAGTTTTGGGGTAGACGTTCAAAATGTGCCTGGGTCTGGAGCTGCAGGCGGCATGGGAGCTGGGGCATTGACCTTTTTAGGGGCAGAACTGGTCTCTGGAGTGGATTTGATTATGGAAATGGCAGATTTTAAGAGCGCCATTGTCAACGCAGACTGGATCATTACTGGTGAAGGACGATTGGATGGGCAAACACTTTCAGGAAAAACAATCAACGGTATATTGAATGCAGCCCAGCAAAAAAATATTCCCGTAGCGGCATTTTGTGGCTCAGTAGATCTTTCCATTGATGACATGCAACGATTGGGACTCGATTATGCGGTTTCGATCCTGAATACCATAGGGAGTTTGGATGAAGCCAAAAAGCAAAGCCATGTGAATCTTGAGAAGGCCGTTTTCAATTTTGTCAACCTCTTGAAAAACTCAAAATAGGCTACTGGTAGCTTCTACTCATTTTAAATTCCAGCGAAGTCTTCACGGTAGGCCATTCATTGTCCAAAATGGAAAATAAAACCGTGTCCCTTAAGTTACCGTTATGGTCGATTCGATGATTTCGGATAATGCCCTCTTGCTTGGCGCCCAGTCTGAGAATGGCATTTCGTGAAGGGAAATTGTGGAAGTTGGTCTTGAACTCCACTGCAATGGTCTTGAGTACTTCAAACGCATGACTGAGCAACAAATACTTGCATTCCGTATTGATACCTGTCCGTTGAACACTTTGGGAATACCAGGTGGAGCCAATTTCCACTCTTCTATTTTGGGTATCCGCATTCATATATCGGGTAGAACCCACGACCTTACCTGTTTTCTTTTCGATCACCACAAAGGGTAGGGCAAGCCCAGCTTTTTGATTTTTAAAAACGGTATCCAAATAGGAATCAATGGTTTCTGCCGATGGAACTGATGTGTACCAGAGCTCCCAAAGCTTACCATCTGAGGCAGCTTCAAGCAAATCCTCTCGATGAGTTGCGTTTAAGGGTACCAATTTAACCAAATGGCCTTCGAGGGAAATGGGTTTCAACCAAGATGTCATTATTCAGAATTTAAAAACCCAAAGATAGACAGATCAGCGTTTGGTACGTATGCCTTTTTAATGAGATGGGGAGTGATTAAAAATCAGAAAGGAGCGTTAGTCTCCACTTGTGAAAGCAACCACTTGATATCCTCGGCAATGATTTCATTCGTATCGGTAAAACGGATGCGCTTGGCGTGTTTCCCACTTCCACTGAATTTTAACCGCTCGTGCTTGATGTTTTCCAAATGGTGCACATAGAGCATACAAGAATCCTCTTTTCCCTCTTGAAGACCACAAAGGACATTGTTCTTCCCATCCCTTGTGTACAGGGCAAGCTTTACCTTGGCACCACCGTGTATGGACTCCACAACATCTGTAAAATGATTCAAAATGAACGCTCGCAGCGTTAGTCCCATTTTCAGTGCCTTGGAGTTTTCAGGGAATATTGTTTTAAATGCTTCGGTATTTTCCATTTATGTAGCATTAGTTGCTTCTAATGCCATCGCCTAAATCAATTTGGGCCCTGGCGTTTGGTTCCCATAATTCCACTTTTCGGCCCTCAGGATCTTTAATCCAAGCAAATTTTCCGAACTCCAATTGCTCCATATCCCCAATAATTGTAACTCCCTTTTTTCTTAACTCTTCAAGGAAAGCTTCCAGGTTGTTCACACGATAGTTGATCATGTGCTCTTGATCACCCAGATTGAAATAAGGATCTTTTTTGGCAAATACATCCCAATAGGTCACTCCAGTCTGTGCTGGGTTCTGCATCTTCCTCCATCGAAACGGGGTACCGTTTTTGTTATAGGGAACCCCCAACTTTTCAGCATACCACTTACGGGTGCTTTCTGGATTTTCACTTTGGATAAAAATACCACCCAATCCAGTAAGTTGGGCTTTTTTGGCACCTGGTCGTGGTGATTTCCCCACCCACCCACTATAAAAAGTGGAAAATTCAAAAATTTCTGCCTTGAAGGTCTTGTTTATAACGGAGGAATCTCGATGGACAATTTGGTGTGCTTCTACACTGTCAATTGCTTTTAAAAGCAGAAATCCCTTGTCGGAATAACGTCCGCCCACCACAATCTGGCCGGTTTTTCGCAGTGTTTGTAAATGGGTCGAATGCTCTTTAAAGTACGGCTGTTCATGGAAGGCAATGGTATGGTTCCATTGTTCACCAGGTGTGTAGATCAGCGCAAAGAGTTTTTTGGAATCTCCTTTCTGGGCTTGGCATATGAAACTCAAGGTCAAAAACGCGAATGCAAATAGTGCTGTATTTTTCATCGTATAAGACGTTTACTAATAGACGTTTTAGGCTGGTAAAAAGGGACAATTATGTTCAAGAATTTGGTTTTACGAATGGCAAAATTGATACAATCTAAGGAAATCCTATTGGATACAGTTTTTTGTGGCCTCCTATTCACTTCTCTCGGAATATTCGGAGGGTGTTTGCCCAAACAGTTCCTTAAATCGCTTTGTAAAGTAGGACAGGTTGTTAAAACCTACTTGATAGGCAATTTCGGAAACATTTCCTGCCTTTTTTTGGAGCAATTGGGCGGCACGCTTTAATCGAAAATCCCTTACAAAATCTTGTGGCGATTGATTGATCAATGCACGCATTTTACGGAACAACTGTGTTCGGCTCATCCCAATTTCACGGGCCAAATCCTCTACGCCAAATGTTGAATTGTCCATGTGTTTTTCCACAAGTGCTACGAGTTTTTCAAGAAATCGTTCATCAGCAGAGGTCACCGCCAGCGCCTTCGGTTGTAGGGATAGGTGTCGACTGTATTTTTCGCGTAACCTTTTTCGTTGTGCGATGAGATTTTTTATCCGGGCTGTTAGCTCCTTTTTATCAAATGGTTTTACCACATAGGCATCGGCCCCCGTTTCTATTCCCTCGACCTTGGAAGCTTGTGAAGCCAAAGCAGTGAGCAAGATTATCGGGATATGGCTGGTTTTTTCATCTTCCTTCAGTTTTTTGCACAGTGAGAGCCCGTCCATATCGGGCATCATCACATCACTAACGATGAGGTCAGGAACTGTCCGTTCTGCTATTTTGAAACCTTCTGATCCGTTGGTGGCTTCCTGTATGTTGTATTCTTGATGCAGCTGCTTTTTAATGTAATGCCTAACATCGTCATTGTCCTCAACAATAAGTAGTAGCGGAAGATTCCTTTTACTGGGTTGGTCGGTCTGTAGCTCTGGACTTTGATACGGGGTCGTTATTCCTATGCTCTTTGGAGTATTTTTTCCAGAATGCACGGAAACTATTTCCTTTGCTTCGAACTGCCCTTTGGAAATGGGGAGCATCAGTGTAAAAGTTGTGCCTCGTGACACCTTGCTGTCGACGTTGATATTTCCATGGTGTAGTTCGGTAAGTTCTTTCACTAAAGCCAGGCCAATACCGGTTCCTGTTTTTGTGCCATGATTTACTGTATCTGATTGATAGAACCGGTCAAAAATCTTGTCCATTTCTGGACCTGATATTCCTTTTCCGGTATCCTTCACTTCAATTCTCACCGATTCACTCCCACCCTGGGTTGAATTTATTAGTGATGCTTTCAAGTGAACACTTCCGTTTTCTGGGGTGAACTTGAAGGCATTGGACAACAGGTTATTGATGATCTTTTCCAAGGTATCACTATCAAACCAACTCATTCCAATAGCATCGGAAATGTCCACGTGGAAAGTAATGTTTTTATGTTTGGCCCATGAATCGAAGGAAGCGGCTATGGTTTTCAACGAAGTGTTCAGATTTTCTTTGGCGACCTGTAGGGGCAAAGCTCCTGATTCCAATTTGGCCAAATCCAATAGCTGGTTCACGAGGCCCAAGAGTTTTTCGCCATTTCTTTTCATCAACTCATAATGCTGTTTATGGTCCGGATCTTCCGAAGGAGATGACAACAAATCCTTCAAGGGCCCCAAGATCAGGGTAAGTGGGGTACGAAACTCATGGGAGACATTAGCAAAAAACCGAGATCTGAGCTGTGCAAATTCACGTTGTTTTTTATTGGCCACCTCTTCGGAGCGCAGCTTTGTTTTATAGTTTCTGAATAATAGGAAGGAAATGATAAGGACAGAACCTATTCCCGCCAGTAGTAGGTTTCTTTGGGTGGTATTTTGCTTTAGCAAAGCTTCTTGGGCCATCACTTCAGCTTCTTTTAGTTCCCTTTCTGTGGTCAATAATTGAATTTGCTGGTCTTTTTTGGCTGTTTCATATTGTATCTCCCTTGCAACAATGTTTTTGTTGGCCTCATCATCAAAGATGCTATCCTTTAACAGGCGGTACTGCTCGAGGTAGGTAAGCGCTTCAGTTCCGTTGCCGTTGCTTTTGTGAAGCTCATACAAGGCAAATGATAGTTTGCTTTTAATATCTTTGGAATCGGTCAGCCGGGAAATATTCCAGCCTTTCTCAAGACTTTTCCTGGCCTCTGAAAATTGCCGTTCACGGGCCTGTAAGGAGCCTAATTCGTACAAGGAAGTCGCTACATTGAAATTGTCCGATCCAATGGTCTCTTTTAGTGCGATGCTCTTGTTGAGGTATGAAGCCCCCTCCGGTGGATTTGTCTTTCCGTGCAAAACTCCCAAGCTATGGTAATTAAGGCTAAGCAAATCCTTAAAATCACTTTCCTCGGATAGTTTTAGACTTTTATCGAAGTAATACTGGGCAGAATCGCGTTTTGCATATTTATCCATCACTACGCCAAGACTGTGATAATTGGAAGCCGTGAGCCGAGCATCCCCAACTTCTTCACTATGATGAAGTGAAGCCCTATAATATTTTAGGGCACTGGTATAGTTCTCCATGTTCTCATAGACTCCCGCAATATTTTCAAAGCAGCTTGCCAGTAGGTACTGGTCTCCTTCTTGCTCAAAGACTTCGAGGGATGCAAAAAAGTCCTTCAATGCCAGATCATAGTTGCTGTAGTTCCACTGGATAGTTCCCAAGTTAAAATTGACCTTGGCGATGGATAAATAATCTCCAGCGTGTTCAAAATAGGGGATGGCGGCCGTAAAATTCTTGTAGGCATTTTGGTTGTCTCCCTGGTACAAATTAACGGCACCAATATTAAGGTAACCATCGGCGATACCGAGCGTATCCCCTAACTGATTTCGGTAGGCAAAATCCTTTTCATAATAGGAAATGGCCTTATCGTATTCAGACACGGAGGCATGCAAGAGCCCTAAATTGTAATTGATATCATGTACGCCATCCAAATCCCCCAGTTGTTGGAACAGCTTTTGCCCTTTTTCGTAATAAAAAACACTGCTGTCCATCGCACCTGTGTAAAGAAAATAGGTGCCCTTGATCTTATCCGCAGCGGCCATACCGTAGATATAATCAAGTTTTGTTGCAAGTTCAGAGGCTTTTTTTGCATAAAGGTATGAGGTGTCCAGATTTGCTCCCCTATAGGTATTGGCCATATCCAAAAGGAGTTTTACCTCAGTTGAATCCTTTTGGCCATGTTTTTCCAGCACGGTGACCAAGCTGTCAATTTTCGCTCTGAGCTGTGCATGCACAAGGCAACAATTCAAACAAATAAGACCAAAAAGGAAGCGTTTACGCATGTTTTACAGATGGAGGTTGTGGGCATTACCACTAAGTTAATGGTAATATCCTTCCATTCAACATTTTAGGAACTTATCCGTGCATGTAACCTGAGTACTAGAAAATGGAACACCTGTGGTAAAGGAACAGCTTGCTTGCAAATACCTTTATCACAACTGTTGAAATTTACAGCAATCTGTTGATAATAACCCTTAAAATTTAAAGTCATGGAAAATAAGAATCACATTTTGTTCTTTAAAAAATTTAGATATTTCCTTAGTATGACTACATATGTATGTGCGGTGGTACTACTTACATCTTGCAGTAAAGAAAGCGAAGGCCCGGATTGTTCCCTTCAGGGTACAAATTTGTCGGTTTCGGACATTTCAGGAAATTGGAATGCGACCAGTGCGGTGTTCGGGTTGGCTGCCGACGGCCCAGCACAGGAAATCGATGTGGTCGCAGAAGGAGGGAGTGTTACCCTTAGTATTCAGTCGGGGGGCAGGTTTACGCTCAGTATTTCCGAACTAGGTGAACCAAGTGACAATTCTTCCGGTAGTCTTTGTTTCGATGAAGACCTTTTGGTGGTCAATTTTGATGAGGATGGTCCTGATGAGTACGAGTTTTTTGGAATTCAGTTCAATTCCGGTACCCATACCTTAACCATTGAAGG
>JANQRD010000225.1 GCA_028284725.1 Allomuricauda sp.
ACAACTGCATTTTGAATACAACGGACAACCGCTTCGCTGTTCGGAGCGGTCATCGTTCCACCATTACGTTGCCCACCACTATTGATTTCACCTCCCAAAACCTCTCCATAAATCGGTGCCTTACGTTCCAGAGCACTTTGCAGCGATTCCAAAACCAAAGCCCCTGCGCCACTACCTGGTACAAACCCCGAGGCAGACGCGCTCATCGGTCTGCTGCCAGCCTCAGGTCTATCATTGTAATTTCTGGGAAGGATGCGCATCGCATCAAAACCTCCCCAAACATAAGGGCCGCTATCACTACAACTTCCCACCAGCATTCTGGTTGCCTTTTGTGACTTTATGCGCTCGTAACCCATTAAAATGGCTTCCGTACCCGTAGTACATGCAGATGAGTTTGTGGTAACCTGATTCCCGCACCCAAGTATTCCTGCCAGATACGCACTGATACCGCTGGCCATAGTCTGTACGACCACGGTGCTCCCCAATCTTCGTACATTGCCCCGGTCGACTTGATAAATGGCATCCCGAAACTTATCCACGCCAAGAATTCCTGTTCCAAAGATGACTCCAGTGTCCCAATCTGGGCTTTCTTCTTTATTTATGGCTAGACCCGCATTTTCCCAAGCATCCCGTCCAGCTATCACCCCATAAATTAGACCGCTAGCGTTTAGTCCCTTCAACTGAACTTTAGTGAAATATTGATTCAGGTTGACATTGCTAATATCTGGCTTACCAGCTATTTGGCAAGAAAAACTTAGTTCCTGCAACTTTTCATGATGCTCAATGCCAGTAATTCCTTTTTTAAGGCTGTTTGCGAATTCAGGAATGCCTGTTCCATTAGGAGCACAAACTCCCAACCCTGTAACAACTACCCTAGTTTTCATTGCTTGGTATTTTGAACATTCCAGAAATCGTGCCCTTGCATATCAATCCCCCCTTCTCATTGTGCATTTTCACCTTGCACTTCAACTTACCAAAGCGGAAATACATTTTTTCGGAAACCACAGTAACGGTTTCTCCAGGGTAAACGGGTAACAAAAACTCCATTTCGTTGCTCGACATCGCAATCTGGAGCCTATTGCCATCCATACCACCTTCTTCAAGACCCAATAGAAATATCCCCAAGCACACCAACCCTATTTGGGCACAACATTCCGTTAAAATCACCCCTGGAGTAACTGGAAAATCCTTAAAGTGACCTTTGTAAAAATCATGGTTCTGTTTGAAAGTGTATGTTCCCTCACAACCAAAATTGTTGATATGGATTATTTTATCTACAAACAAAAAAGGCGGTGAATACGGGAGTAAATTCAAAATCTGGTTGTTGTCAGTCTGAGCCTGTCGAAGACTGCTCATTGACAACTCAGGCAGAAGGTCATAATTGCCTTCGATAAGTGCTTCCTTCTTCTTCCTATTCCAGCCTTTAATTTGCTTTTCTCTTGAAATTGCTTCCACAGGATTTAAGAATTCCGCATGCCAAACCAACTTCACAGGTCTTCGGGAAAATGTAAACGCTCTAGAATCCAATCCCTGATTATGTTGATCCACACGCAACAGGACATCGTTTGTTACTCCTGTATAATATGAACCATCGGAGCAACTCAGTATGTAGACAAAGTATTTTTTCATCAATATACTCGTCATACTTCGACAGGCTCAGTATGACACTTTTTTTCAAACTTAGCGCAAGCTTTCACCCCCATCCACTTTAATCACAGTTCCGGTTATCCATTTCGCTTCATCTAAAGTGAGCAAGTAAGTGGCATCGGCAACATCTTCAGGAGTGGTAAGTCGCTTATTTGGATTTCTTTTTAACGCATCCCTTTTTAGTCCATCGCTATTGGGTATTCTCCTGAAGGATTGCGTGTCGGTGATTCCAGCTTGTATGCAGTTGGCCTTAATACCAGAATCGGCAAATTCCAAGGCGATATTCCTTACCATAGCTTCAAGCGCAACTTTTGCCGCGGAAACCGCTGCATAACCTTTCCAGGCTTTGGTATTTCCTTCGCTTGTGTACGCTATAATTCTAGTGTCTTCTGCAAACATTTCGTTTTCAACAATCGCTTTTACCCAATCGTACAAGCTTATCGCCATGGCATCAAGGGTCAAATGAAAGTCCTGATTGGTAAGCACTTCATTTTCTGCATCGGACATTGGCTTCAAATTTCCTTTGGCAATGCTATGGACAAGCACTTTGATCTTTCCAGTCCCTATTTGATCCTTAATTTGCTCCAATCCCGCTGTCCGCTTTTCAGCGTTTAGCGCATCACTGTTGAAACTGAAAAAACCATTAGCCGACTCCGAGATTAACTGGAAACTTTTATCGATTTGTTCCATATCGGTTTTTCGGTCTCGATGCACAATCAAAATTCCGTAACCATGTTTTGCCAGCTTTTCAGCAGTTGCCAAACCCAGTCCACTGCTGCCTCCTAAAATTAATGCCCACTTTAAGGTATCCGTCATAGCTTTCAATCATTTTACCATTCCAACAGTATGCGTTGGGCTGAAAAACCAGGGCCGAAACTCAATACCAATCCTTGTTCTCCTTTTTCTGGTCCTTTTTGCAGGAATCGTTCCAGGACATAAAGTACGGTCACACTGCTCATATTACCGTAATCTCGTAAAACTTCCTTGGTGTCCTCAATGTCTTTTCCCATTGAACCAAATAATTCCTCCACGGTTCTGACTATTTTTTTCCCTCCTGGATGAAAAACCAAATGATTTACTTTTTCCATGGAAGTTCCAAACCTTTTTAGGAATGGATGTACAATCTCCGGAAAATGTTTGGAAATGACCTCGGGCACGTCCGGATCCAGAATCATTTTTAAACCTGTATTGGTCAAATCGAAGCCCATTAAATGGGTGGCGTCGGTAAAGTGGTACATCTCCTCTCCTACCAACTTTGGCCCATCGATTCCTTCTTCGGAGGACAACAAAACACAAGCTGCCCCGTCCCCAAATATGGCGGCGCTCACCATATTGGTCATGGAAAAATCATTAAGCTGAAAGGTCGCTGTTGGACTTTCAACAGCAATCACAGCAGCACGTTTTCCAGGGTTTGAACGGAGGAAGTTTGCAGCATAAATCATCCCTGATACACCCGCGGCACACCCCATTTCCGTGACTGGGAGTCGGACGATATCTTTTCGTAAACCCAAGGCATTGACAAGATAGGCGTCCAAGGAGGGAATCATGATGCCCGTACAACTTACGGTAATGATGTAATCCAAAGAATCCACTTCCCAACCGGCTTTCTGTAAACTTTTTTGAAGCACTTGTTCTCCCAGAAGCTTTACCTCGCGACTATAGATATTATTTTTCTCTTCAAACGAAGTGGCCGTAAAAACCTCTTCGATATCCATAATTCCATAACGACGATCCACACCAGCACCCTCAAAAATCTTGACCACTTTTCTTCGAAAGCGATTCTCTTGTCCCGATAGCCAAAGATTGACAAATGGGATAATGTCCGAAGTGTTTCGAGTGTATTTCGGTAATTTTTTTGCTACGGTTACAACATGTGCTGCTGTCATTGGTTGCTCAGTCTATTGAGTTCCATCACCCATACATATCTGAAAGCCCATTTCCACTTCACCGTATGGATAACATTTGGTATTTTTTTAGCAAGCCCCATCAATTCGTTTTTTCGAAATCCCTTACTGATTGAAATCAGGCCATCGTTCTTGGCCACCTCGGTTTGAATAAAGAAAAAACTGAACGCCTTGAAAAGCACATAAGCCAATTTGCTTCGATGCAGATCATTGATGACCACTCCAATTTTGGCTAAATCCACAAACTTTTTCAAAAACGCATCAATACGTTCTTCTTCAAAATGGTGCATTGTCAGCGTATTGATCAAGATGTCGCATGAAAAGCTTGAATCAGCTTTCAAAATATCTTGTTTTTGAAAAGAGATATTGGAAATATTGCCGGTGTTCTCACGAGCAATATGTAGCACATCCTCTCGCAAATCAACCCCGATCATGCTGTAGGAAACATTTTTTCCATCCAGAAAATGGGCAAGCTTTTTCAACATGGTGCCATCACCGCAGCCCATATCCAAAATCGTATAGGATGTTTTGGGGTTTTGCGCAATCAAATCCCAAACTGCATTTATGGTTATCGACTCACCGCCCAACCATTCATTACATCGGTTGATGTCCTTGTAGGCCGCCTCCAAGGTATCGAATTCCATGTTGGGGTCATCCATCTGTTCCCAAGTCCTGCTCCGAACTGAAAAATCCATCAATTTAAAATTGGCTTGCCATGGGTGCTCCGGATGAGTCCTTGCAATAAAGTTCTTGAGTTGGCCGTTAGCCCCATTCCCAAATTAAACCATTTGGTGTGCATCATGAGTTTTTGCAACTGGCGGCCGGTCCATAACCTCCTTCTAAAATTCTTTTCCCAAAGCAATTGATAATTCCCTTCCAAATCTTTTCTAGTGAAGTTAGGGTTTTCCAAGAACATATCCACCTGTTCTGAGGCTAATTTTGCACTATGTATGGCCATGGCCATTCCGTTACCGCACAATGGGTGAATCAATCCGGCAGCGTCCCCGCACATCAACATGTGTTGGTCGATAGTTTTTTTTGGCTCGAAGGATATCTGGGCTATGCTTAATGGTGCTTTGAATTTCGGTGTTGCCTTGGAAAAAAACTCCTGCAAAAAAGGATTTTGGCTTGCTGTTTTTTCCAGGAAAGCATCAATACTTCCTTCTTGCTTAAAGCTTTCATAGCGAACCAAACAACAAAAATTTACTATCCCACCCTCGACTTGTGACAATCCTCCATAACCTCCCGGAAAGTTATGTAGCTCCACCACGTTGGAAGGGAGGCTTTCGTACTCGTAGTGACATTTCAATCCAAGCCAAGGGGATTTCGCCTGAATAAATTCCCGCTGCATTTTAATGTCGAGATTGGAACGTTTCCCAAAAGCTGCCAAAACTACTTTGCCAAAGTATTTCTCCTTAGCCGATGTGGTTACGCAAAAAGTATCATCAAGAAACTGCACTTTCTGGACGGAATCAAATATGAAATCCACCCCTTTTTGGCAAGCTGCATTGTACAGAAAATTATCGAAAGTATATCTGCTGATGCCAAATCCACCTAACGGCAATTTCACTTCCATTGTCTTGCCCTTTTGGGTGCTGATACGAAGGGAATCTATTTTAGGCAACTGAAACTGTTGTACATTGGTTCCCAACGATTCCAAATAAGGTAGCACCTCGTTGGACACATATTCCCCACATACTTTATGATTGGGATAGCTGTTTTTTTCAAAGACCAACACCTGCTTACCACTATTGGTAAGATCCAACGCGGCAGTCAGGCCAGCCAAGCCACCACCGATTATAATCACATCGGGATTCTTCACTTCATGAAGATAATGGTTTAAACTAAAAATCCCGGCGCCAAGGCAAACCGGGATTCTAATCAATCATTATTTATGATATTGGATTTAGCCTTTGGTCTTTTCGTAGGCTTCGTCCTTAAGCTCATCACTGGCAACAATTGCCAATTCGACACGTCTGTTTTTGGCTTTTCCCGCTGCAGTTTCATTACTTTCACGAGGCTGCGTTTCACCATACCACTTTGTGGTAAATCTTCCACTTGAAATTCCACGGCTAATAAGATAGTTGGTCACGGACTCAGCGCGTTGCTGGGAAAGTTTCCAATTGTAATCCTCAGGTCCGGCACTATCCGTATGGCCTTCGACCAAAATATTGGATTTTGGATATTCCTTAAAGATACCTACCAATTTGTCCAAGGTAGTTGCAGAGGTTCCTTTTACATCCGATTTATTGGTGTCAAAGTAGACCCCAGCATCTTCGTTAAATGTAACGTTGATCCCTTCACCGACACGTTTCACCTCTGCTCCCGGAATTTCCTCTTCAATTCTTTCGGCTTGTCGATCCATTCTATTACCGATATAGCCTCCGGCTGCTCCACCGACCACTGCACCGATGATTGCACCCAGGGCAGTGTTGCCCTTTTTACCAACATTGTTTCCGATAACTCCACCGATAACTGCTCCACCAGCCGCTCCAATGGCAGCGCCTTTTTGGGTATTGTTGGCATTTTTGACCGCGTTACAGCTTACAATTAGGCTCAGTGCCAAAACAAATGTTGTGCTTTTAAAAAGTATTTTCTTCATGGTTATTTTTTTGTGAATTCATAAACTATGGTAACAGGTTCACCATCTACTGAAACATTGGATTTGAGGACCATCGACTGTTCGTTGATGCTAGCGACATTCAAGCGGTATCCGAAACCACCTGAAATATCCTTTCGTTTCTCGTCAATAAACTTAAACTGCAATTGACTGCTGTAATTCTGTGATGGCTCTACAACTGACCATCTAAAGAAACGATCTCCACCTTGACAAAATGTGCTCTGGGAAATAGTATATCGCCCTGTACTATTGTTGTCCCGAAAGAACCAATCACTACCTTCGAAGCAGATATCCTCTGCATCGTTGAAGATGACCGATTTAAAATTACCTGAATTGTTTTCGTAAGAAATGTTGTCCAAAGTCCAAGAACCGCTGAAAAGGTTTCGTTGTGTTCTAGCACTTTTGGAAACAGAACATGATGTCAGGAAGATTCCCGCCAACATCATGAAAAAAAATGTGTGTTTCATCATAAGAGTTGGAATTTTAATTAAAGTATATACGTGTTAGACCCCATATTGACTTTTTCATCTTGTTAAAAAATTGTTAAAACAAAAATCAATAGGCATAAAGCTCTTGCAATGCAATTTCAAATCGCTTTTTCGGCAGATAGTTCTCCTCTAAATTCTTTGCAAAGGGAACTGGAGTTTCCAGACTTCCCACTCTTTTAATGGGAGCATCCAAATATTCGAAACAGTTTTCTGTAACCATAGCAGCAATATCGCTTGCAATTCCTCCGAAAAGAGTGTCTTCTTGCAAAAGGATTAACTTACCTGTCTTTTTTACAGAGGCATAGACAGTTTCGATATCAAGAGGTTGAAGT
>JANQRD010000230.1 GCA_028284725.1 Allomuricauda sp.
CATTGCAGGGCAGCATATCAGGAGTCTGCACCATAGCGATTACATTACGCGGCCAGACTCCGAAGAAGTGATCAATGATGATGATCTGGACAAATTATGTAACCAGGTTTATAAGCTGGTAATGCTTCCCGGGGAGGAAATCATCCATGTACTTCCCCAAGAATACAAAGTGGATGGTCAGGCCGAGATCAAAGAGCCCAAAGGTATGTATGGCGGTCGTTTGGAAGCCAATTTCCACGTCGTGGTCGGTCAGGTCTCCTCGATTAAAAACATTGGAAGATGTATTAAAAGTGCTGGCCTCGATTTGGGAAATATCACCCTGGAGCCTTTGGCATCTGCGGAAGCGGTATTGAGTCAGGAAGAAAAAGAGGCCGGTGTAGCTTTGATCGATATAGGAGGTGGAACCACGGATTTGGCCATTTTTAAGGACGGTATCATCCGTCATACCGCCGTCATTCCTTTTGGAGGTAATGTGATTACCGAAGACATCAAAGAAGGATGTTCTATTATCGAAAAGCAGGCCGAGTTGTTGAAAATCAAATTTGGTTCGGCATGGCCGGGTGAAAACAAGGACAACGAAATTGTGTCGATTCCTGGATTGCGTGGTCGCGAACCTAAGGAAATCACGTTAAAGAACCTATCCAAGATCATACATGCACGAGTAGTGGAGATTGTGGAGCAGGTGTATGTTGAAATCAAAAATTATGGTCACGAAGAGCAAAAAAAGAAATTGATTGCTGGTATTGTGCTGACGGGTGGTGGTAGCCAATTGAATCATTTAAAACAGTTGGTGGAGTACATCACGGGTATGGATACGCGAATCGGCTACCCCAATGAGCATTTGGCCGGAGATTCCGACGAGGAAGTAGCAAGTCCGTTGTATGCCACCGCAGTTGGATTATTAATGAATGCGGTTCAAAGTAATACAATTGCCATGCCTGAGCAAGAATCCGCTGAGGCTGAGGAAGTTTTAGTAGAGCAGGATTTGGTTGAGGAAGTGGCTGGTGCATCCAGCAAACCACGAAAATCCATTTTTGACAAGTGGTCTGAAAAGCTGAAGGACTTTTTGGACAATGCTGAATAATATAACCCCTAATAAGAAACAAAAAACTGTCATGAGTAAAAGCAACGAATTCGATAACATCGCTTTTGATTTACCGAAGAACAAGAGCAACGTGATAAAGGTAATTGGTGTAGGAGGTGGCGGCAGCAATGCCATCAACCACATGTTTCAAGCTGGCATCAACGGAGTGGATTTCGTCATTTGCAACACCGATGCCCAAGCTTTGCAGAACAGCGGCATTCCCAACAAAATCCAATTGGGGGTTTCCCTTACGGAGGGATTGGGTGCCGGTGCCAACCCTGAAGTTGGAGAGCAAGCGGCACTTGAGAGTATGGAAGAAATCAAGGGCATGTTGGAGCAGACCACAAAAATGGCTTTTATTACTGCCGGTATGGGTGGGGGTACAGGAACGGGTGCCGCTCCAATAATCGCCAAAGTTGCTCGTGAGATGGATATCCTAACCGTGGGTATTGTCACCATTCCTTTTCAGTTTGAGGGGGCCATGCGTAACAAACAGGCGCAGGCCGGGATCGAAAAATTGCGTGCCAATGTGGATTCATTGATAGTCATCAACAACAACAAGCTTCGTGAGGTGTATGGAAACCTCGGATTCAAGGCAGGCTTTTCAAAGGCCGATGAGGTTTTGGCAACCGCGGCTAGGGGTATCGCGGAGGTTATTACCCACCACTACACACAGAACATCGACCTTCGGGATGCGAAAACCGTCCTTTCGAACAGTGGCACGGCGATTATGGGCTCTTCTACCGCTTCGGGTTCCGCCCGCGCAAGCGAAGCCATTATGAAGGCGTTGGACTCTCCATTGTTGAACGATAACAAAATACACGGTGCCAAAAATGTACTCTTGCTCATAGTTTCAGGATCTCAGGAAATCACCATTGATGAAATCGGGGAGATCAACGATCATATTCAAATTGAGGCCGGACATGGAGCCAACATCATTATGGGTGTAGGTGAGGATGAAAATCTGGGTGATTCCATTGCTGTTACTGTAATAGCTACCGGATTCAATATGGATCAACAGGATGACATCGTAAATACGGAGACAAAGAAGGTTTTCTATACCCTGGAAGATGAACAGACCGCAGAACATGAGTTGACTCCGGATAAAACTTCAGTCCAAGAGATAACAACAGAAAAAGCTTCTGCAGAACCAGAACCGGAGGTGGTACGACATACATTGGAAATGGATGAAGTGGAACCAGTTGAGCCTGAAGTGGAATCCGATTTGATTCCAACTACAAACTATATCAAAAACTTCAATGTTTTTTATGAGGAAGTGGTCGCTGAGAATGTAGAGGATGACTTCATCATTATTGAAGCCAAGAAAATTTTGAATGACATCGAGGTTATAGATCCTGAGGTGGTATCGCCAAAAGCTGCCGAAGATCAGTTCACGCTGAGCTTTGATATGCCTTTGAATGCTTCAGAGGAAGATGCTGAGGAAAAGGAGCACACCATCACCTTCGATCTTGGTGATGACGTGAAAGACATCGATGTGAAGGAATATGTTGAGGTAAAACCAGTGTTGGAATATAAAAAAGAAGGAGAGACCCGGTACAATCTAGAGGAATACATGGAGCTGGAAACCCAATTGACCGGTGCAAAATCCATGGCAGAGACCCATGAGCCCAAGTTGGTGGAAGATGAGTTGGTTTTCGAGAAAAAGACCGTGGATGTGGAAGCTTCGACGGAAGGGGAACAAAACTCTGGCAATATGGATCCCATGAACAGTTCCATTAACGATATGTTGAAGGAACGTGCCGATGAGCGCAGAAAAAAATTAAAGAATTTCAACTATAAATTTCAGAACAATAGAAACAGTATTGATGAAATTGAAAAGCAACCTGCCTACAAAAGGCAAGGCATTGATTTAGACAATACCCCGCAGGAGCAAAAAGTCTCCAGAACAACATTGAGTGAGGACAGTAATGACGAGATGCAATTACGTTCCAATAACTCCTTTTTGCACGATAATGTTGATTAGTAGTGTTTAAATTGAAATCCATTTTTTAATGGAAACCTTGAACCCGAGAGTTAAAAACTTTCGGGTTTATTTTTTATCTTCGCAGCCCAAAATTGAGAGAAATGAGTTTGCAGAATCAAGTAATGACTGAGATGAAAGCAGCAATGAAGGCAAAGGATATCGTTGCCTTGGAAGCATTGCGTGCCATTAAGTCCGCCTTGTTGCTTGCAAATACGGAGAAAGGGGCTTCTGCTGGGCTGAGTGAGGCCGATGAGATAAAGCTTGTGCAAAAGTTGGTCAAGCAACGAAAAGACAGTGCTATCATCTTTACAGAGCAAGGGCGAAATGATTTAGCAGAACCGGAGCTGGCCCAGGCAGCTATCATTGAAAAATTCCTTCCAGAACAATTGACAGAGGAAGAAATTGAAAAAGTGGTGGTGCAGACCATTGATGCCGTTGGAGCAACAGGAATGCAGGACATGGGAAAGGTAATGGGGATTGTTTCCAAAGAATTGGCCGGTCAGGCTGATGGGAAGACGATTTCCACTATTGTAAAAGCTAAATTGAGCAATTGATATTTTGAATGTCATTCCTGTGAAAACAGGAATCCATTTCGATAATTTTAATAGATTCCTGCCTACGCAGGAATGACAAACATAAATTAAGGCCGCGTAGTTCAACTGGATAGAATATCAGATTTCGGCTCTGAGGGTTGGGGGTTCGAATCCTCCCGCGGTCACGAATAAATGAAAAAGCCTCACGTCAAATCAAGTTTACTTGAGTTTGTAAGTGAGGCTTTTCCATTTTCAGCACTGAGTGCTGTGAGGAAAGACGCAGTCAATCCTCTCTCATTTACAAAAAAAATGTGTGTAACAAGTAGGTCTCAAAATCAGGCTCGCTTTTTTTGGGTTAAAAAGATAATCTCCATTTGTTGGATAAGGGCCAATCGCAGCACTTCATTATCGTATAAATTCATGTCCCATAAATTTGTATTGGAA
Organism: Allomuricauda sp.; assembly: GCA_028284725.1. GTDB lineage: Bacteria > Bacteroidota > Bacteroidia > Flavobacteriales > Flavobacteriaceae > Flagellimonas. The sequence continues at coordinate 4,046 of JANQRD010000230.1, forward strand.
AGTACCTGTTTCACCATTTGTTTGGTATTTTCTTTAGCCCACGCCTTTTTCAAAAAGGCTATGCTTTCTTCATCATCCCTTAATGGAACGGGTTCAGGCCCGAATCCATCTCCGTGAAAAAACAAAAAGTGCGCAAAGCAGGATATGAGTCCTTCCGGGGCCTCCCCGTATTTTTTAATATAAGTCAAAATGCTCGGTAGCACTCTCACCTTAAACTTTGAAATGGAGTTTAGTGCTATGTCCAACAGCGCATGGCTGATGAACGGGTTCCGGAACCTGTCCCAAACTGCATTGGCATAGGCCTCAAGTTCGGTTTTTGGCAAGTCAAGTGTTGGAATTATCTCATTGTAAATGATTTGATTGAGAAATACGCCCATTTTAGGGTCTTCCACAACGTCCAACACTTCCCGGAAACCATTCAAGTATGCTACGGGCACAATGGCCGTATGGGCTCCATTTAAAATTCGCACCTTTCGGGTTCTGTATGGACTTAAATCCTGGGTAAGGACAATATTCAATCCTGACTTTTCAAAGGGTAATTGCTTTCGGATTTTATTAGGGCCCTCAATAACCCATAGGTGAAAAGGTTCGGCCTTCACAACCAGATTGTCCCCATAGCCTATTTGATTTTGAATATCGGTTATGTTTTCCTTCGGAAATCCTGGAACAATTCTGTCTACCAGGGTGTTGCAGAAAATAACATTTTTAGTGAGCCATTGTTTAAAATCTTCAGAGAAGGACCATTGCTCGCAGTATTTTAGAATGCACTCTTGCAGTTTTTTCCCGTTCTTTTCAATCAATTCACAGGGAAGGATGACTAAATCTGTTGGCAATGATCCTTTAAAGTATTGATAGCGATGGTGGAGCAGTGCCGTAAGTTTACCGGGGAAGGATTTTGGTACGGAAGAATGGAATTCGTCAGTAGGGTCAAACACGATTCCAGCTTCTGTTGTATTTGAAATGATAAACTCCAAATCGGTATTTTCTGCTATTTTAAGAAAAGCATTATAATTATCATAGGGATTAAGGACGCCCCTTACTGAAGTAATCAATCTGGTTTTCTGAATTTTTTCGCCTTTGTGAACACCTTCCAAATGGACATGGTACAATCCGTCTTGTGAATTGATTGCCTCACCCATCCCTTTTTCTAAAGGTTGTACTATTTGAATGTCGCCATGGAAGTTCGTTTGTTCGTTCAAAATATCCACTATCCAGTCGGTAAAGCCACGAAGGAAATTGCCTTCGCCGAACTGTATGACTTTAATTGGACGTTCGAGCACCTCAGGTACGCTGCTTCGGTTCAATTGTTTCATGATAAGATTTGGTTCTTAAAATCCAAAATGACTTGAAGTAGTTTTTATATCTCTTGGCGAATGCGAAAAATAGCCCTTAATCATCAAAGCTGATTGAGGTATGCGCAATCGATTGTACAACGTATTGAGTCTATTAAATGGCATTTATTTTGAATATTAGTTCGTGTTTTTCAAAGAAGATTTTCGGATGATCAGTTCTGGCTGAATTACTGTTTTCTTGGGGACAGTTCTTTCTTTTTCAGAATTCAAGGTGTTGAAAAATAACTGAGCGGCCGTCTGCCCCATTTCTACAGGAAACTGATTCACTGTGGTAAGGGGTGGATCGGTAAATGACGTGAAAGGCTCGTTTAAGAAACCCACCAATGCAACATCTTTGGGTATACTCAAACCATTTTCCTTTAATACCTGCATTGCTCCCATGGCCGAGTAATCACTGGCAGAAAAAATAGCATCAAATTCTGCTCCGCTTTTCAGCAGGGATTCCGTGTGGTTTCTGCCATCTTCCAATTGTAAGCTACCGCTAAAAACCAGATTTTCATCCAATTCAATATTGTTATCCTGAAGGGCATTCGCATAGCCCCGATAGCGTTCCTTATAAATATCTATTTTCCGTTCTGTAGTGAAATGAACTATCCTTCTGCACCCTTGATCAATAAGGTGGGAAGTGGCCATATAAGCCCCTTGATAATCATCAATTACAACCTGACTTGTTTGCAATTTTGGGGTGGTGCGATCAAACAGCACTAAGGGAAGTCCCCGCTCCAGAACCTGGCTATAGTGATTGAAATTTTCCGTGGTTTTACCAATGGATGCAATAATTCCATCCACGCGGGCATTCAAAAATGCTTTGACGGCGTTCTCCTCATTTTCAAACACTTCGTTGGACTGGCTCACAATAACTCTATAATTAAGTGAGTTGGCCACCTCTTCGACACCTTTGACTATGGAAGAGAAAAAAGCTCTATTAATGGTGGGAACCAACATTCCTATAAGCTGTGTCCGCCCACTGCGTAAGGCTGAGGCAATATGATTGGGCTCATAGTTCAAGTCCTTTGCGGCTTTGAGCACAGCTTTTCGGGTGGTATCACTAATTCTGGGGTTGCCGTTCAATGCACGTGATACTGTTGATGCTGTAACATTCAATTTTTCTGCAATATCGTGTATGGTTATTTTTTTACCCGTGTTGTCCATCTACAATTGACTTTTTCCAAAAATACTATAGGATTTGGAGTCCTCAAATATGTAATCGATTGCGCAATTTACACTTTTAATTATATAGACAAAAATTAAAGCCTATCAGTTATTTATTACATAAAAAGATGTGTTATATATGAGCTAATCTCATTTTTAGCTTAAAATATTTGCGAATTTAATATTTCTTTATTATTTATGCAATCGATTGCACAAACTATTAGCGCTAAACCAAAAAAACTTTACGATGAAGATGTTAACGCTGAACAAACTGATTGCGTCCCTTATCTTACTACTACTTCCCCTATACACCAGTCTTGCTGTAAACACTTCCGACGATTCCTCTCGTTTGGAAGAACTCCAATCTTACGGAAATGTGAGCGGGCGTATCTTAGGAGGAGAAGGAGAACCTCTTCCAGGTGCCTCGATTGTAATACGAGAGTTGGTGTTGGGGACCAGTTCATCCCTTGAAGGGCTTTTCAATCTGGCTAGAGTCCCTTACGGAACCCACGAAATTGAAGTTTCGTACATAGGCTTCGAGACTTACAAAAGTACAATTGATCTCAATTCCACTACCTTATCCCTTGGTGATATTGTGCTGACCCCTGCGGTAAATACCCTTGGGGAAGTTATCATTACCGGAAGTTTGGAAGGGCAGCAGAGAGCCTTTAATCAGCAGAAGAATGCTGATAACATTAAGACTATAGTTTCCTCAGATTTGATCGGTCGTTTCCCGGATATTAATGTGGGGGAGGCGATGCAACGTATTTCCGGGGTCACCATTGAACGAGACAACGGTGAAGGTAGCGTTGTGAAAATTCGGGGTACACCTCAGAATTTTACCACTGTATCCATCAATGGGGAACAGATTCCAACTACTGATGAAGGTGGTGGCCGTACCGAAAATCTGGCTTTGATCAGTGCCGACCAATTGGCATCAATGGAAGTCAGTAAGGCAATCACACCCGACATGGATGGGGATGCCGTAGGTGGTGCTATCAACCTTATAACTCCGACCGCAGCAACCGAAAAGGGTAGGCTGAAAGGAACCATAGGAGGTGGCTACAACGACCTTTTTCAAAGAGGAAGCCAGGTTTTTAGGTTGAAGTACGACAAACGTTTTGCCGACAATAAATTTGGGATGTTGTTGGGTGGAAGCTATTACAATACGGTCAACGGGGAGGAGCGTTTCGAAGCCACTTACAGAAATCGACGAATTGGTGATGAGAGCGATCCAAATTCCTTTAGAGCGAACGTTGTCGATGATTACCGTCTAAGGCCACTTTTAAATGAACGTACCCGAATAGGGACAAATATTACATTCGATTACCGTTTTAATGACAATTCCCAGGTCATATTTAAGGCTATCTATAACAAATTGGAGGATGAATCCCTCCGAAGAAGGACCCGTTTCCGTCCCAGAAACAATTATAACGACCCTTTAAATCCCAATGTTGCTGGACCAGATAATGATGTTCGTGTAAGAAGGGATATTAACGATAGGGTCATTGATCGCGAGAATATCACCATTACTTTTGATGGGAAACATCCACTGGGTACTTTTGGTCAAATCGACTACGGATTCAATTTTACCCGTTCCGAAAGAGAGTTGCGTAGTGATCGATTTGTATTCCGGGAAAGGGATTTGACTCTCGTATTGGAAAGAGATGGAGATTTCACTCTGTTCTCTTCCCCCGATTTCGATTTTGAAGATTATTCCGCTTACGATTTCAACTCCTTTCAACAGGATAAGCCCATTCTAAATCGAGGGGACAACACGGTTGTCAAAATGAACTTCACGGTACCCTTCAATCTTGGAAAAAATGCTGGAGAGTTCAAAACAGGAGGTAAATACCGTGATCTGGACAACCTCAGGAGGAGAAATACCATAGAGTACAACGAATTCAATGGACCTTACAACTTGACTCAAGTTTTCGACAATAACAACAGTTCCATTTTTGACGGGCGATATCAAATGGGAAGGTTCCCAGACCCCAGAAGGGCAATGCAACATTTTATTGAAAATCGCGCAGCCTACGAAATAGATGAAAATGCTTCCCGAATCAACAGCGAAAGTTTTTTTTTCAACGCAGGGGAAGATGTGTATGCAGCCTATTTCCAAGGAAAAATACAACTGAACAAATTTCGTATTCTCGCGGGAGTGAGATATGAAAAAACCAATGTGACCTACGATGCACTTCGTTTGGAAATTGAACCTCCGGCCCAAGATGGTGCTCCAGCCGTTCCAATTTCCTCAGAGCCCATTTCGGGTGACAATTCGTATGATTTCCTGTTGCCGATGGTACACCTGCGGTATGCACTGAATGATCGCACCAATCTTAGGTTTGCGTATACACAGTCTTACGCGCGTCCAGAATTACAGGATTTGGTTCCTGCACAGAATATCAATTTTGCAGATCAGCGACTAATTCGGGGAAATCCGGAGTTGTTGCCAGCCAGCGCAGACAACCTTGATCTATTGTTCGAGTCCTATTTAAAGGGAGCGGGTGTTATTTCCGGTGGGGTTTTCTACAAACGGATAGAAAATTTCATTTTTGATCAAATCTCCAATGTGGATTTCAACAACGATGTCTTCTTACAGACAGAGCCTGTGAACGGGGACGAAGCCGAGTTAATTGGTGTGGAGTTGAACTTCACTAAAAAACTGGATTTTTTGCCAGGTTTCCTCTCAGGTTTGGGTGTTTTTCTAAACTATACCTATGTGGATTCCAACAGCAGCTTTGAATTTTTTGATGAAGACTCAGGGGAAACGCAGACCCGCGATGATGTTCCTTTTATTGGGCAGGCAGATAATGTGTGGAACGCTGCACTTTCCTATGATTTGGGCGGATTTAGTGCCCGCGCATCCCTCAATTTCAATGGACGTTCGTTATTGAGCTTTTCAGATGACCCCGAACAGGATTTTTTCCTGGAAGAACGTTATCAGTTGGATATCAATGCTTCCCAAAAAATAACGGATAACCTTACCATATTTGCTGAATTTGTCAACCTTACCAATGAACCCAACCTAGAGTTTCAGTCCATTAGGAGCCAGGTGACCAACTATGAAATTTATGACTGGTCGGCCCGGTTTGGTCTCAACTTTAAATTCTAACACGATGAAAACATTATATTTTTTCAGAAATCTACACATAGTTGTCCTGTCTGTTATGATTTTAATGTCATGCAGTGACGATGATGATACTTTTGACCCACCTGCATTTGATGCTCCAGATATAGAACTTTCCATTGAAAGTGGAACATTTAGAATTGGCCAGACCATTCGGGTAGATGTTGAATATGAGGCCTCGGCTTTATTTCGAAATTTCGTGGTTCGAAGGGGAAACACCATCATTGATCAAATTTCATACCCCAATCGAACGCTGGGCGAGGACACGTATTCCTTGGAATTCTTAATAACTGACGACCTTCTTGGAACTACCCAGACCTTTACTTTTACGGTGACCGATTCTTTAGGAGAAACCCAGACCACTACCTTTACGGCAACCGTTTCTGAAGTGGCTCCAGCATTTTCAATAGAGGATGTGGAAATCAATGGAACAGCATTTAAGCAGGTCACTGGAAGAATCAATTTTGATGAGACATTTGACAAGGACAACTTATGGTTGCTCAACGGAGAAGTTGAAGTGGATGACATTACAACCCTGACCATCGAAGCAGGAACTACCGTTTATGCTCTTGACGAGAATACAGAGTTGAATGTACTTATTGGAGGTACACTTATTGCAGATGGTGACTTGGATGACCCCATAATTTTCACCTCAATAAATGCAGCTCCGGGCCAGCCTGACGATCCAGATAACGGTGATTGGATTGGTATTACGTTAAGAGGGGATGATACTCCAGAAGGAAATTCAGGAACACTCAACTACGTGCGCATTGAGAATGGCGGTAATGGAGATGAGGCCTTACAGTTGCGGCAAGTAGGGGGAAATACCAGTATCGATTTTGTACAAGTACACAATACAGATGACACCGGAATTCGTATGCGAGGTGGCTTTGTGAACTTGAAACACATTTTGGTCACCAAACCCGATGACCGAGGTATCCGTTACAGTGATGGTTGGGAAGGCAATGGCCAATTTTGGGTGATTGTTACCGATGTGGATGACAGTATTGGGCTCAATGGAAGGGATACAGATGAATCGCCCAGAAATTCTGATGCGATAATGTCCAACGTTACCGTGATAGGTCCTATTATTGTTGGTGATGGTGCTGGAGATACCGAAGGAGTCCAGGTCCGCGACGGAGCCCAGGGCGAATTCCATAACTTTATTGTTACCGGATTCGATGACTCATTTCGTAACCGAAGTGATGATGGGGATATGGTCATTAAAAATTCGGCGGTTTTTGGCAATGGGGCCAATGGCGATGATGATGGATTGCATAGCAGTGTGAGGGATGATTATCGCAGTGCCGCCAATAACAATTCGGAAGATGAAATCGCATTGACGGATACCTTTGTTGGAGTTTCAACCACCAATTCATCCGATGCTTCCACCCTTGGTGGTTTCTTCGATGCAGTGAATTTCGTAGGGGCCGTTTCCCCAGACGATGATTGGACCTTGGGGTGGACTTTGAATTTTGATGGTTCCCCAAGAGAGTAAAATTAAGTTTAAGTTGGTTAGTTTATTTTAAGAAATTGTATATGAATAGATTGGACTTTATTCGAACGATTTCATCGGCAACCCTGGCAACGGGGTTGCCTTTTCCTATGTGGGCAGCGGAAAGGGTTTTTCGAGCATCATTTTCAGGGATGTTCAAGGAGATGGCCAAAGACGACGATTTCGTCATCAAGGATATAGATACCTATATGCTTCGTAAGGCGCTGTTTGTTTCTGTAGAGCTCAATAATGGCATTAAAGGATGGGCCGAAGCCATGCCAAATGACAAGCGAAGTTCTCGTACTTTGATTGACAGAACGCTAAAAAACTATTTTGAGGGCACCAATATTTTTGATGTTGAGAAACCATGGGACCATTGTATCAAATCAGAGTATGATTTGGGACCAGGTGGGCTATTGACCTATTCAATTTCAGGAATCGATTGCGCCATTTATGATGCCATGGGGAAAGCAACCCAAAAGCCAGTCTACGAACTGTTGGGAGGTAAACTTAGGGATTCAGTGGAAATTTACGCTAGTTTCACCCGCGATGTCTATCCTACACCTGAAAAAGCTGCCACTAAAGCAAAACAGTTGGTGGAAGAAGGCTATAAGACTATGAAGTTTCGCATGCGCTGGGGTTTGGAAAATATGGATGCTCCCAATGACAATACAATCGATTTCGCCAAAGCACTTCGAGCAGCCATTGGTTCGGATATTCGACTGGCCATGGATGCCAATATGGGCCATAGCGAACAAAGAGCCATTCAATTAGGTAAGGAACTCGAAGCCTTTGATTTAGCTTGGTGGGAAGAACCAACTGCCCCATACGACTATGATGCTATCAAATCCATAGTGGAGCAAGTGGACATTCCCATCGTATTTGGGGAGCATGCCTATACCGTGGAACAGATTAAACATTTGCTGACCTACGGAGGATCTTGGGCGGTGAACCCAGATCTTTTGAAATGTGGAGGTTTTACCGGAGGTAAGCGCATTGGCGATTATATAGCCCAGCACAATGTAAAACTGGTCGCCCACAACTCCAGACCTTCCCTGAGCACTGTTTGTATGCTGCATTGGGCGTGTGCAACTGAAATGGCAACCCTTCCACAGGAATTTGCCCTTCGTGAAAAAGCCCCCGGTGCCTTTGATTGTTTGACCGGATTTCCTGAGTTCAAAAATGGAAGATTGTACATCACTGATCGACCCGGACTTGGGGTGGAAGTGGATGAAGACCAGGTTAGGGCATACGATAAAAAATATACCCGGTGAAAAAAATGTGGGCCTCACTTACTGGCCTTATTCCCATATTGCTTTTGTTGGGGTGTACGGCCCAGTATCTGAAGGAATTCAACATCTTGGATTTTGGAGCTGTTCCAGACGGGAAAACCCTAAACACCAAAGCCATTCAAGCGGCAATCGATCAGGCTTTGGCCCAAAAGGGCAAGGTAATCGTTCCTTCCGGGACCTTTTTAACAGGAAATCTTACTTTGGGTCCACATATGGTACTTCAACTCCACGAGGATGCTGTTTTACTTGCAAGTGAAAACATGGATGACTATTCCCATAAAACCTTTATCTCCGCTCCGTATGCAGATAGTCTAAAAATCTGCGGCAATGGAACCATTAACGGTAATGGAACAGCTTTCTTTGATAAGAAATGGAAGTTTACAGAGCGCCCTCAACCATGGATTGTGATCAGTGATGCGAAGGGAGTTTCGGTAACCGGAGTAAGTTTTGAAAACAGCCCCTCCCATACCCTTAATTTCGAATTTTGTGATGGAGTTGTAGTAAATGACATTTCGATAGAAAATCACCCCAAAAGTCCCAATACGGATGGTATCGATATTCGGAATTCAAGGAATGTGACCATATCAAATTGTGACATCCGAACCGGTGATGACGCCATTTGCCTTAAAAACAATTCCAAAGAAGCGTTATGGTATGATTCTAGGGGAAATCCCCGTCCCCGGGTTGTGGAAAACATAACTGTTAGGAATTGCTATCTCGAAAGTGACGATTCCGCCCTAAAACTGGGTACGGGAAGTGGCCATTTAACCCAGAACATAGTTTTTGATGGCATTACAATTCGTAAAACCCGATATGCTATTGGCCTTTTTATGATGGATGGCGGACAATACAACAATGTACTTTTCAGGAATATTGATGCAGAAACGGGTGCAAGGCATGCTCAGGAATACGGCATCTTTTTGGATATTCATCAAAGACTACAGGATTCTCCTGTTGGGGAAATCAATGATATCCAATTTGAAAGCTGCAAGTTTAATACTAAAGGCATCTTTTATTTATCGGGACATCCTGAACAAAACATTTCCGATATTCATTTGAACGATATCCAAGTCACTTTTTCCAAGGCTCTGGACAATTCCAAATGGAAAAAACCGAAGGGCAATAAAAAAATCGGACAGTGGGCCACTACCTCGGATTTTGTTCGCGAAAAAGCAAGGTTTATTGTAGCAAATGCCGACCAAGTTCATCTTAAAAATGTTTCTGTACGAGTTGACCCAGCGGATACCACACCTTTATTTTGGTCGCACAATGCTGCATTGGATACCCTTGATGTAAAAATTGTCCCATGAGTCAAAGGATTATCTATTTGATGGCACTTTTGTCTTGTTTGCAGGCCTGTGCACAAAAACAAAAATTGGGACTGTCCCCTAAGTATCAAGATAGAATTGAATCTTCGTTGTCTGCAGCTATCCAGCATGCCGGAAAGGTTTGTTTGGATGAGAATGGAAAATCCCGAGGGGACTATGAAATGATTTCAGGTCAATGGTCGGACTATGAACCCGCATGGCATACGGGACAACTGATACAAGGGCTTTTGGAAGCGCACCTAGTAACTGGCAATAAAACCGCTTTGGATTATGCCCAAAATGCTGGGGATTGGTGGATAAGTCTAAAATTTCCGAAGGGACACCCCCTTGAAGGTTATATCAACGCTGTTCACGGAGCAGGAGTGGGCAATCTCATCAACACCACAACGATTACAGATGGCACACCCGGACTTTTCGATTTGAGTGAAATCACCCAGGACCTAAAATATGCCCATGTAGCCACTTCTGCAGGAAAATGGGTGCTGGATAATCTTTATCTTCCTGAGCATAAACTCAGTTACAATATTGTGGATCCCGAAACAGGTGAAATTTGGAGAGATAAGAGCCCGCATGCTCAGCATCAAGGGCGCAAAATCACAATCAAACAGGTTGCACGACCCAATGTTGAAGGATATTTATGGAAGGACATGTTTGAATTCACCGGGGAAGAACGACACAAAAAAGCATTTTTGGAGGTTTGCGATGGGTTGGTGGAAAGTCAAAGTGAAAATGGTTTTTGGATGGAATTTGAACCCAACGACCCCAAAACTGGAAAGATCCATGCGCGTTTCAATACGTGGAATGCTGAAGCTTTGATTGAAGCCTATTCATTGACTAAAAATCAAAAATATCTGGATGCTGCGCTAAAAACAGGACATGGTTTGGCCACGATTCAGCAAAACAATGGGGTGATTTTCTACCAAAGTTTTACAGATGGTTCTGTCGATGACCGTTCCCCCTGTGGTTCGGGAACAGCCTTTGCGGGGATTCTCTGGTTACGATTGTTAGAATTGGGTCATTTTGATTTTAAGAAAAACATCAAAAAGGCGCTCGACTTCACCTTGAAAAACCAATTTTCAGCGGAGCATCCTGATGAAAACCTGGCTGGAGGATATTTTGAGCTACGCCAAAAAGCTAAGGGAAATGGAAATATGAAACTGATTTATAGGGATATTGCCACAGCTTTTGGGCTAAGATTTTTAAGTGATGTATACCAATACGAATTCCAGTAGGTCGCCAATTAAGTCGTTTTCACGAAAATGGCAATTCCGAACAAAGCATTTCGTAATCCTATTTTTGATGGGAGTAATGTGTTTTTGGAATTGCAAGCCTAAGGACACTTTTACAAAGGAAATCGCTCAGAAAACCATTGCAAAGGCTTGGAATGAAACCTATCCCGATATTTTAAAGCAAATTCACCCACCCACTTTCAAGGATACGATGGTATTGATTCAGGACACCATCGACTTTCGAAACCATGTCAATCGTACCATTGAAAACCTTTCCCAACACGGAGGAGGAACGGTACAGGTTGGTCCTGGCATCTTTCCAGTCGAAGGCAGTATTTTTTTACGGTCCAACATCCAACTTCATCTAAGTGAGGAAACGGAACTCCGTTTCTCACCAAATCCTTCAGATTATTTGCCTGTGGTTAAATCTCGTTGGGAGGGAACTTTTCTCATGAATTATTCGCCATTGATATATGCAAGTGATGCTGAAAATATTGCCATTACTGGGAAAGGAATGATCAATGGCCAGACCGAAAAAATCTGGCATACCTGGAAAGAGAAACAGGATGAAGATAAAAAGCTACTCCGTCAAATGGGAAATGATGAAATCCCCTTAGAAGAACGCAACTTTGGAGAAGGTCATTATCTACGACCATCGACGATTGAACTCATCAACTGCAAAAATGTTCTTTTGGAAAACTTCAGCGTTGAAAATTCTCCATTCTGGACAATTCATCCAGTGCTTTCTGAAAATATCACCATAAGATTCTTAAAAGTTGGAGCTGGCACCACCAATGATGATGGAATTGATCCTGAAAGTTGCAAAAATGTATTGATAGAAAACTGCGAAATCAACACCCACGACGATTGTATAGCCATTAAAGCGGGCCGTGATCAGGACGGATGGCCGTATCCACCATCCGAAAATATCATCATCCGTAATAATCAATTATACACGGAAGTAGGAAGCGGATTTTGTATCGGATCCGAAATGTCGGCAGGAGTACAGAATGTTTTTGTGGAAAACAGTGAACTTTGGAGAAGTGGGAAACACGCCTTTCAATTTAAGAGCAACCCAGATCGTGGAGGTTTTATTGAAAATATTTTTATGCGAAACCTCAACATTGGCGAGGTGAAGTATGGTTTTGAGTTTACGACGGATTATAAGGGTTGGCGTGGAAACGAACACTATACCAGGTACAAGGATTTTTATTTTCAGAACATCAAAATTGAAATGGCCAGGGATAAATCCATAGAAATCGAGGGAAGGGCGGAAGAACCTATCCGAAGGGTTTATTTTGAAAACTGCACCATTGTCCGTTCAGAAAAGTTGGAGATAATCCTTGAAGCTTCACAGATTCTCTTTGAAAACACCCAAATCAACAACAGGATTTTGCCTACAAACAATTGAACATTAAAAAAGTAATTCGATTTTCTTGGCTATAAAGAGATTCCCCGTTTCCAGGGGATAAAATCGTCCTGACCCAACAGTTGTGCCTTGGTCTTGATTTCTCCACTGGCTACTTGAATGATGTATTCCATGAGTTCCTCTCCCATTTGCGCAATGGTCTTTTCCCCATTGATAACACCTCCTGCATTCACATCGATGATATCGGGCATCCGTTTGGCCAAATTGGTGTTTGATGCAATTTTGATTACCGGAGCTATGGGATTCCCAGTGGGAGTTCCCAGTCCGGTAGTGAATAGGATCAAGTTGGCCCCTGATCCTGCCAACGCCGTGGTACTTTCCACATCGTTTCCTGGAGTACATAATAAATTAAGCCCGGACTTTTTGGCATATTCACCATAATCAAGAACATCAACAATGGGTGATGTCCCACCTTTTTTTGCGGCTCCGGCACTTTTCATGGCGTCGGTAATCAATCCGTCCTTAATGTTACCGGGGCTTGGATTCATATCAAATCCAGAACCAACAGCCATAGCTGAGTCAGAATAGCTTTTCATCAGTTCGGTAAATTTATCCGCAAGAACATCACTGGTACAGCGGTTGATCAATTGCTGCTCCACCCCACAGAGTTCAGGAAACTCCGCCAACATGGCCTTTCCGCCTAGAGCTACTAAAATATCGGAAGCATGTCCCACGGCTGGATTTGCCGAAATCCCCGAGAAACCATCAGAACCCCCACACTCTAGTCCCAACGTTAGTCTGTCCAAAGAAGCGGGGCGACGATGCGAACCATTTGCCTCGACCAGTCCCTTAAAGGTTAGTTGAATCGACTTGGTCAAGAGTTGTTCCTCTTTTCCTTCTTCCTGTTGATCCAGTATGTAGAGGGGCTTGTCAAAATTGGGGTTAATGTGTTTTAGCTTTTGCTTTAAAATGGAAACCTGCGCATTTTGGCATCCCAGGCTCAAAATTGTTCCTCCGGCCACGTTAGGATTATTCAGGTAGCCCGCAATAAGGGCACACAGCATTTCCGAATCCTGCCGAATACCACCACACCCACCTTGATGGGTAAGGAATTTTATGCCATCAACATTTTCGAATATCGGTGGCGAACCAAGTGTTTCTTCAATCAATGTAGGTTTCCCAACCACTTCTCCATGTTCGCGGTAAGTGGAAACCAAATTACGGACGTATTGTTTGTACTTGTTGGGACGAGTGAAGCCCAACTCCTCTAAAAAGGCATTTTTCATAACCGATACGTTCCTATTCTCGCAAAAAACCAGCGGAATCACTACCCAGTAGTTCCTGGTTCCCACTTGACCGTCCGAACGGTGGTAACCTAAGAACGTACTTTCTATGAATTTTGAAATATTTGGTTTATCCCAATCAAGAAGTTGTTTTCGCTGTCCGAAAACCTCGGTTTTATGGAATACATTCGCTACTGTAAGTAATTCACCTTGCTTTATCGGTCGGTTCGCCTGACCGACTACGCCACCATACATCGTAATCGTATCACCTTCCTTCAAATCTTTTTCTGCAAATTTATGCTTGGCCTTCACCGCTTGTACTAGGTGTAAGGTTCGATTTTCTATCGATACATCTTCACCTTTATTTAAATCACATAATGCAATAATGGCATTATCAGATGGATGTATTTTGAGGAATTTTTGTTTCATTTCCAATCGAATTATCGAAATGTGCAATCGATTGCGCAAAATAATCAAAATTCTTAGATTTTTCTCAAATAATTGAAAAATAAGTAGGGTTGAGGACTGTGCTCGGATTGGATATGCCATCTAATCGGACAAGGAAAAGATGTGGAAGGATTTTCTTGAATTTTTAGGTTTGAATAGTCTCACCAGAACGCTATTTTAGCCAAGCAACTGATTTACAAGAATCATGGAGATTTCAGGAAAAAACCTATTGGGATTCGATAGTTCGTCCGAAGGAGAAAAAGTTTTTCAAGCACACAATCCATCCAATGGTGAAATTTTGCCCCAAACCTATTTTGAAGCCACTAAGGCGGAGGTGGATATGGCTGCAACCCTAGCCGAAGAAGCGTTTAATGTTTATCGAGAAAAAACGGGTGTAGAGAAAGCCCAGTTTTTAGAGACCATTGCTGAGGAACTATTGAGGGTAGAAGCAGATTTGGTCAATCTATGTACTTTGGAAACAGGGCTCCCCAAAGCTCGATTATCGGGAGAGTTAGGTAGAACCACCAACCA
>JANQRD010000171.1 GCA_028284725.1 Allomuricauda sp.
AAATCTGGAGCCTGGAGATAAATTGCCCTCCGAAAGAATGCTTTCCGAAAAGTTCGGGGTTAGTCGGAGCAATGTTCGCGAAGCCATTCAAAAGCTGGAGTTTTTTGGCATTCTAAAATCAAGGCCACAAAGCGGCACTTTTATAGCAAACATTGGCCAAGTGGCCATGAGCGGGATGCTGGATGATATTCTAAGATTGGAGGATCCCGATTTCAAATCGCTTGTTGAGACGCGAATTCTCTTGGAGCTCAAAACTGTGAGATTGGCTTCGTTGCGAAGAACCGATGAAGATCTGGAGAAAATGCGGGAGGCCCTCGATGCCTATAACAGTAAGGTACTCAAGGGGCAGGATGCGGTGGAGGAAGACTTATTGTTCCACTTGGCCATTGCAAAGGCCAGTAAGAACAGTACCATGAATACCTTCATGTTGATCATTACACCGGAAATCATCACAAACTTTGAAAAATACCACGTTTGTGATAGCAATCAATCGTTTTTGGGCATCCAGGAACATGAAGATATTTATCAGGCCATAAAAAATAAGGACCCGCAACTGGCCAAGGAAAAGATGAAGGTCCATTTTAAAATTTTGTACCAATACTGTTACAACACAAAAGATTGATTTGAAAATGAGTGAGGACAAAATTGCACGCTTTTGACTTCACTGAAGAAAATAATACGGAGGGAAGTAAACTTAAACCGCTTTATATATCTACTCACTGTGGCATGCTGAGTCCATCAGATTTTAAGTGCTTTAAGTGTTGAAAGGCGAGACCTTGAAACGAAAACCGAATTGGTTTTCCATGCCTGTGTTTTGCCCACTCTCTAAGAACAGAAAATTGAATTTCTATGAAAGTAAAAGGCTTAAGATGGTGGATTATTGGTTTGATTGCCATTGCGACCGTTATTAATTACGTTGATCGTTCAGCACTCTCCATTATGTGGCCGGGCATTTCCAAGGAACTGGGTATGACCGAAGCAGATTACGCGATCATTCTCAATGTATTTATGGTAGCCTACGCCCTGGGGCAGTCCATCTCAGGAAAAATGTACGACAAGGTGGGCACCAAGGTAGGCTACGTGATCTCCATATTTGTTTGGTCCCTAGCCTCAATGCTACATGCACTCTCAAGAGGAGTAATGTCCATCAGCTTTTTTAGGGTGCTTTTAGGGGTGTCCGAAGCGGGAAATTGGCCCGGAGCCGTAAAAAGTAATGCCGAATGGTTTCCCGTAAAAGATCGCGCCATAGGTCAGGGTATTTTTAATGCCGGAGCTTCGTTGGGATCTGTGGTCGCTCCACCTTTAATTGCCTATCTCTATCTCGGTTTTGGCTGGAAGACCACCTTCCTCATCATTGGTGGGGCAGGAATGCTCTGGATAATACCCTGGTGGATCATTAATAAGAAAAAACCCAAGGAACATCCCTGGATTACCGATTCCGAAAAAGAGTATATCGTTTCCGGTCGGTACGAAAGTAGACAAGAAGACCATGAGGGAAAAGGACTGAGCATTGCCAAAATTCTTTCCTATAGAGAATCGTGGTCGGTATTGGCTTCCCGTTTTTTTCTGGAACCCATATGGTGGCTCTTCGTGGGTTGGATGCCCATCTATCTGCAAAACACTTACGGGTACGATGTCAAAGAAATAGGAATGTTTGCATGGGTGCCCTTTGTGGGCGCAGCCGTGGGCAGTCTCTCAGGAGGGTTTTTGACCGAACGTTGGGTGGCGGCAGGAACCTCTATTGATACAGCCCGAAAGCGAACCATATGGGTCGGTGGACTGCTCATGTTCCTAGGACTGGTCACAACTATTTTACTGGCCGATAATCCGACCAAGTTTGTTATTATCGTGGCTTTCGTGCTTTTTGGTTTTCAATTTGCCATCTCCAACATTCAAACCATCCCGAGTGACCTCTTTAGCGGCAAATCTGTAGGGACGCTAGCTGGTCTAGGGGGAACGGTCGGAATCTTTTCAGTAATAGCAATGAATTTTTTGATACCTGTTATCACCAAGCAATCATACACTCCTGCATTTATTCTAATCGCGGTTTTTGTGCCACTAGGGGTATTTGCGGTGTTCAGGTTGGTTAAGACAATCGGACCAGTTGAAGATAAATCATAAATCATAAAAAATACAAAATGAGTAGTTTAAACGGAAAAGTAGCCGTAGTGACAGGTGCAACAGGGGGCATTGGTTTCCAAGTAGCGAAAAGACTTGGCAATGATGGATACACTGTAATTTTAAATGGCATTGAAGATGATGCGGGTGCTAAAAGAGTAGAAGAATTGACTGCCGAAGGCATCTCCGCAGAATACTATGGCTTCGATGTTACCGATGAGGAAGCAGTAACATCCAACATCAATAAAATTGGAGAAAAACAAGGTAAAATAGATGCCCTTATCAATAACGCTGGTGGTCTTGGCGGGCGATCTCGATTTGAAGGGATGACCACCGAATTTTATAGAGGGGTAATGGCCCTAAATCTTGACTCCACATTCTTTGTATCGCGCGCGGCCATCCCTTTTCTTAAGAAAGGGGAAAATACGTCAATCATAAACTATACATCAATCGCCGGTTGGAATGCTGGAGGGCCTGGGGCTGGCATCTATGGTACATCCAAGGCGGCAGTGCACGCCATAACGAGGGCACTGGCTAAAGATCTTGCCGAATACGGAATTCGGGTGAATGCAGTATCCCCTGGCACAATAGACACCCCTTTTCACACACAAATTAAATCCACGAAACCAGAAGTATTCGCTTCATGGAAAAATAATATCTTATTGGGAAGATTAGGGCAACCAGAAGATGTTGCTTCGGTCATTTCGTTCTTAGTAAGTGATGATGCATCATTTATGACAGCGGAAACCATCCAAGTTGGGGGTGGACAAGGTTTGGGAATCTAAAAAATGGACAATGGGCAAACTTGAGGGAAAAATTGCTATCGTTACCGGAGGCTCAAGAGATATTGGCCGGGCCATATCGATAAAGCTTGCCAAAGAAGGTGCCAAGGTAGTTGTAAACTATTTCAATTCGGAATCCGGCGCTAAGGAAACCGTAAATGAAATAAAGTCCTCGGGACAAGAAGCTATTGCCGTTAAGGCAGATGTGTCAAAATTGGATGACATTGCGCATTTAAAGGAAAAGGTCGTTGAAACATTTGGAGATAAAATTGATATTCTCGTAAATAATGCAGGTGGTCTTTTTGCCCGAAAGACACTTCAGGATTTTGATGAGACCTTTTACAACCTGGTTATGGATGTCAACTTCAAATCCACGGTGTTTGTATCCCAGACTTTTGAGCCATTGATGGGTAAAGGCGCCTCAATAATCAATATTTCTTCACAGGCGGCGCGGGACGGAGGCGGTGCGGGCTCTGCATTATATAGTTCTTCCAAAGGGGCTGTCAGCACCTTCACCAGGGCAATGGCCAAAGAGCTTGGTCCTAAAGGAATTCGCGTAAACGCACTTTGTCCAGGTTTGATCGGAACAAAATTCCATGACGATTTTACCAAAGATGATGTTAGAAAAAAAGTGGCCGCCGGAACACCTTTAAGAAGGGAAGGCACCGCAGGGGAAGTAGCTGATTTAGTGGCATATTTAGCCTCTGAGGACGCTTCTTTTATAAACGGCAACAATATCGATATAAATGGTGGCCTCGCCTTCAGTTAAGTGAATTAAAAATCAATCAAGAGATAATTTTAGGATGAAAAAAGTAGTGACGTTTGGAGAGATCATGCTTCGATTGGCCCCTCCAGGATTTTTGCGTTTTTCGCAAACCAATACCTTCGATGTGGTATACGGTGGCGGAGAGTCGAACGTGGCAGTTTCACTGGCCAACTATGGGGTCCCAGTGGATTTTGTAACTCGATTGCCCCAAAATGACATTGGTCAATGTGCACTGATGGAAATGCGTAAGCGAGGGGTTGGAACGGATAAAATTGTTTTTGGTGGAGACCGGTTGGGAATCTATTTTCTGGAGACGGGCGCCGTAAGCAGGGGTAGTAAAGTGGTGTATGACAGGGCCCATTCTGCAATGGCCGAAATTGAAAAGGGAATGATTGACTGGAAATCGGTTTTCGAGAATGTGGAATGGTTCCACTGGACCGGGATTACTCCTGCAATTTCCCAAGGTGCGGCCGATGCATGCTTGGAGGCAATTAAGGCAGCCAGCGAATTGGGCGTGACCATTTCAACTGACTTAAATTACCGTGCCAAACTTTGGAAATATGGAGGAGACCGAGAAGCCATTATGTCGGAACTGACATCATATTGCGATATCGTTTTGGGTAATGAGGAAGACGCTGAAAAACACTTCGGAATCAAACCTGAAGGATTGGACATAACGACGCAAGGCGAGCATGTGAAGGCAGAAGCATTTCTATCTGTTTGCAAACAAATGATGGAACGATTTCCAAGAGCAAAAAAGGTAATAACAACATTAAGGGGGTCGTTGTCTGCCTCACATAATACATGGGCCGGAGTACTTTATGATGGCAAAAAAATGTACAAATCCCCTGAGTACCAGATAACCCATATAGTTGACCGCGTAGGTGGTGGTGACTCGTTTATGGGGGGATTGATCTATGGCTTGCTAAAGTATCCAGATGATGATCAGAATGCTCTGAACTTTGCTGTGGCGGCTTCTTGCCTAAAGCACACCATTAAGGGAGATGCAAATTTGGTCACTGTCCAAGAAGTCGAAAAGTTGATGGGAGGAGATGCATCTGGCAGGGTCGCAAGATAAATACTGAGGTTTTAATATAGCCTTATGGGAATGTTCCAAATCCCATGGCTCTCAATCGAAAAGAAAAATGGCAAAATATTCAAGGCTAGAGGTTATAAAAACCATGCACGACACAGGGATGGTTCCTTTGTTTTACCATCCAGATGTGGAGTTGGGGAAAAAAGTGCTCAAAGCCTGCTACGATGGCGGAGCTCGTTTAATGGAATTTACTGCCCGAGGTGATTTTGCGTTTGAGGTCTTTTCCCAATTGAACAAATTTGCCTTAAATAAGCTTCCAGGAATGATCATGGGAGTTGGATCGATCACTGATGCAGCTGCAGCATCAATGTTTATGCAAATGGGAGCGAATTTTATTGTGACCCCATCTTTACGTGAGGATATTGCCAAAGTCTGCAATAGGAGAAAAGTGCTTTGGTCGCCTGGATGTGGCTCATTGACCGAAATAAATAGGGCTGAGGAATTAGGATGTGAGATAGTCAAGCTTTTTCCTGGTTCTACCTATGGCCCTGAATTTGTGAAAGCCATCAAAGGGCCCCAACCATGGACGAGTATCATGCCCACTGGGGGTGTTAGCACAGAGGAAGATAATTTAAGGGCTTGGTTTCATGCAGGAGTTACGTGTGTTGGCATGGGATCAAAATTGATAAGCAAAGATATCTTGGAGGACAAGGATTTTAAAGCCCTGGAAAACCTGGTAAGTAATACGCTGGGTACCATTGCAAAAATCAAAACCCCATAAAGTGAATCCACCGCCAACCAGCAATTCATTTATAAAAAAACTACTTGCTGTTGTATTGGCATTCGGGCCTGGTATTTTTGCTATCGGTTATACCATTGGTACTGGGAGCGTTACCTCGATGATTGTGGCTGGAAGCACCTATGGAATGCAACTTTTGTGGGTTTTGTTGTTGAGTTGCCTGTTTTCGGGCATTCTCATTTTTGTTTATGGTAATTACACGTTGATCACTGGAGAGACGGCTTTATTTGCCTTTAAAAAACATCTCAAGTGGGGCAGGTTGATGGCCTTGCTGATTATTATCGGAATTGCTTTCGGTCAGTGGAATTCGTTGATGGGAATCATGGGTATTTCAGCCAATATCATCTATGAGATATTTGGCATTTATTTCCCTCAGATTGTTCAGTACAAGTATGAAACAGTTATAGCTGTTGCGGCAGTGGTAACCGGTATTTTTTATGGACTACTTTTGGTTGGGAAATACACTTTTTTCGAAAAAATCCTCGCAATTTTTGTCACCATAATGGGACTCTCCTTCCTAATATCCCTTTTTTTGGTGTATCCATTACCCTCAGAAGTATTGCGCGGACTTGTCCCCAGTATTCCTGAGGTACAAGGCGGTAAAATGTTGGTGGCCGCTTTTGTGGGAACAACCATGGCAGCTGCGACATTTTTGTCTAGGCCACTATTTGTAAAAGGTAAAGGCTGGAGCATTAAAAATTTGAAAGAACAAAAAAAGGATGCCATTGTCGCTGCAATTTTGGTTTTTACCATCAGTGCGGCTATAATGGCCGTAGCTACTGGAGCTCTCTTTTACGAGGGCAAACCTGTAACCCAAGTTTTAGATATGGTCAATACCTTGGAACCCGTTGCCGGTAAGTTTGCCCTAACTCTTTTCTTTTTTGGAACGCTCAGTGCTGGGCTTTCTTCAATCTTCCCTATTTTGCTTATTGTCCCAATTTTGATAGCCGACTATCAATCAGGGGAGTTGGACACTAGTTCAAAGCAATTCAAGATTATTACGGCTTTTGCCTGTCTATTTGCTATGATAGTTCCAATATTTGGTTCAAATCCTGTTGAGATGCAGATTTTATCCCAGATTTTCAATGTATTTGTATTGCCCTTAGTGATTCTAGGTATAATCTTACTAATCAACAACAAAAAGTTAATGAAGCAATATAAGACTAGTGCTTGGATTAATATTGGGCTTATAGCAGCACTATTTTTTTCTTTGGTCATATCCTATAACGGGATACTTGTACTACTGAATTACTTCTAGAAATACTATCCCCCTTCCCTCCGAAGCACTTCAAGAGGGGGACTTTGCAGCACGCTTTTGCTGTTCAATAATCCGATAAGAAGTACTAGGGCCATAATGCCAGGCAATACCACTAAAAAAGGGATTCCTGAAGGTATAAAGCTTACCTCAAAGACAAATCGTGCCAACAAAAGACTCCCTAATAATGACAAAACAATTCCGATACCTCCACCTAAAAGCCCCAAATAGAGATATTCCAGCGTAGTAATGCGAAGAATCTGCTTGCCTTTGGCTCCCAAAGTACGCAAAAGCACGTTCTCCTTGATTCTTTGATATTTACTTGTTCGTACCGAGCCAATGAGCACGATAATCCCAGTTAAAATGCTAAAGAATGCCATGAAGTTGATCACCCAAGCAATTTTGCTCAAAATGTCCTCGATGACCAACAGAATCTGCCGTAAATCAATAATCGATACTGTTGGAAATTTTCGGACGAGGTCACGTTGCAATTCGGCCGATTTAATCGCATCAGGAGCTTTGGTGGTCAGTACATGAAATTGTGGGGCCTCTTCCAACACTCCCGAAGGGAACAAAATCGAAAAATTGACCTGCATCCTGGCCCAATCCACTTCGCGAAGGTGTGCTACTTTGGTTTGCATCAACACACCCTGCACATTAAATAGTATGGTATCCCCAACTTTGACTCGAGCATCGGATGCCACATTATCGGAAATGGAAATCGGAATAATCCCATTCCCTTTACGTTCCAGGGGCCAATCGCCCTCTACGGTACGCTCTGAGGCAACTAAGGAATCACGGTAAGTAACGCGAAATTCATGGAAATAGACCCATCGATTTGTGACCGTGGAATCCAGAATAAGCTCACGTACGGGGCGATCCTTGATTTGGTGCATCCGCATGGTGATGATGGGAATATTATTCAATACAGTAAGTCCTGATGCCTCGATGCTGTTGGCGGCTGCCAATTTTTCATCGCTCTGCACATCCAATAAAATGAGGTTGGGCGTATCTTCTGAAGCTTCCAAAGAAACTTGGGCCAATAGAATATCTTTAGTGAAGTACAACGTACTTATCAAAAAGGTGCCCACTCCAATGGCCAAGACCAAGACGGTGGTCTGGTTATTGGGCCGGTACAGGTTCAACAGGCTTTGTCGAGCTGTAAATCCCCAGGTAACCGGAAAATATTTTTTGATGGCCCGCATAAAAAGTGTAGCCACACCCCCCAAAAGGGCAAAGACCAACAAGATGCCCAATACAAAATACAGTGCGTACCGCACACTTCCCAATAGCCAAAAGGAAAAGGAAAAAATAAACAATACAATCCCCAATACGACCCATAGTTGTGCTTTTCGTGATTTTTGATACCCATTCTCCTCGACCCGCAATACCTGAAGCGGCGAAACAAACCAGGTGTTCAATAGCGGCATCAACGCAAACAATACCGATAACAATACGCCCGATACGAGCCCGGCCATTACAGCATTGGGTGCGAAGGAAATCTGTATCTCAAACGGTAAAAAACCTTGTAGCAGCAAAGGAAAGGACTGCTGTAACAGCAAACCGCCCAATATCCCAAAGACAGCACCCAGTAGGCCCATGCCTGCAATTTGAAGTAGATAGATCAAAAAGGTTTGCCTCCGGGTAGCCCCGATACATTTTAAAATGGCCACGGACTGCAATTTTTCTTTGATATAAATATGCACCGAACTAGCTACTCCCACACAGCCCAACAAGAGTGCAATAAAGGCAATTAGGTTAAGAAATTTGCCGAAATTATCATAGCTTCTACCGAGCTGTGCTGCAGTGCTGATATGCGTATCCAAATCAGCTTTTTCAACATCAAGTTGAGGGTCGACTACCCTATCCAATTCCACCAAATCCTGCTCGGGCTCGGCCACGAAATAATAGTCATATCCGATTCGACTTCCCACTTGGATGAGTCCTGTTCCTTCCACAGCATCATATGGAATGATTACCGGTGGAGCGACCAAGGCTCCAACACCCGAAGTTCCGGGAGCGGAAATCAGGGTCCCCTCAATGGGGAAAACCGTATTTCCCACCTTGATTGAATCACCTTGTTGCATACCATATTGTAGCATGAGTGTTGCATCAACCAAAGCACCACCCGACTCCTGATAGGTTTGGGCCGCAGTTATGGGATCAGTTTCCAAGTCGCCATAGAACGGATATCCTCCCTCAATCCCCCGTACCCCAACTAATTTAGTGTCACCAGTTTTCGGAAAAACCGCCATCGAACCAAATTTCAAGGAACGCCCATCGGCCCCACCTAGGGAATCGATTATGGCCAATACCTTTTCATTAGGTGGTTGGTTGCTATCAATAACAAAATCGGCACCCATCAGGGCCTTGGATTGGAGGGCGATATTTTCTTCCAAGTTCTCACTAAAAGATTGGATGGACACCACCGCAGCAATACCTAAAATGATGGAGGCCATGAACAACAGCAGACGACTGCCGCTTGCCTTACTGTCGCGCCAAGCCATTTTCAACAGCCATTTCCATCCTGCCTTAGATATTTGTTTAGTGGAATTTCTCACGGCTCGACCAAAACTTCGTTAGAGACCACTTTACCGCCACGCAATCGCAATAAGCGTTGGCATTTTTGGGCCAAATCCAAATCATGGGAGACAATGATCAAGGTAGTACCTGCTTCCTGGTTGAGATCGAACAGTAACTGTACCACACGGTTTCCTGTATCTTGGTCCAGATTGCCCGTAGGCTCATCGGCAAAAAGAATTGAGGGGCTATTCGAAAAAGCACGGGCCAGGGCTACGCGCTGCTGCTCCCCACCTGAAAGCTGTGAGGGGTAATGGTTTAGGCGGTCGCCCAAACCAACCTTTCCCAATAGCTCCTTGCCAATTTTCGTTGGATTTTTTGCTCCTTGCAATTCCAAGGGTACGACCACATTTTCAAGAGCTGTCAAAGTGGGCAATAACTGAAAGTTCTGAAAGATAAAGCCCACGTTTTCATTACGTAATTGGGCACGTTCATCTTCGTTCAAACGGCCCAAATCCGTACCACACAGTTCCACAGTCCCAGTATCAGGATAATCCAGTCCAGCGCAGAGGCCCAATAGTGTGGTCTTTCCACTGCCCGATGGTCCCACGATCGCAAAGGTCTCCCCCGCTTCAACGCTGAAGTTGATGTCATCCAACACCGTGAGTTGTTTCGAACCACTGGTATAGGTCTTCCCTAGGTGGTCGACGTTTAATATCTTTGACATAGCGCTTTTTGCTTCCGTTTTTCTTAAACAAGAAAAATAGGCAAATGATTTTGATTTTAAGACCCTTAACCCATGCAAGACCTCTTAAAGTTTCGTTATTTTTTTCTGCTGTTCTGCCTTCTTTCCTGTGGGAATGCTACAAAAAAAGCTTCAGGTAATACAGATTCAGGTGACGCCTTGGATACCCCTGTTACTACTGAATCCACCGAAAAATTGATCTTGTTCTTTGGGGATAGCCTTACGGCCGGCTATGGTCTGGAGCTCGAAGAAGCCTTCCCCGCGTTAATCCAAAATCGTTTGGATTCACTGGGTCTTAATTATACCGTAATCAATTCAGGACTCAGTGGAGAGACCACTTCCGGTGGACGAAATCGGTTGGATTGGGTATTGAACCAAAAAGTCGATGTGTTTGTCTTGGAGCTTGGGGCCAACGATGGACTTCGTGGTATTCCTTTAACCGAGACCCGAAGCAATTTGCAAGCGATGATTGATTTGGTCAGAAAAAAGAATGCCGACACCCAAATCGTACTGGCGGGGATGCAAATTCCACCCAATATGGGTCCGGAATATACCACAGAATTTCGCAAAATCTTTCCTGAGCTAGCTGAAGCAAACCAAATAGCCCTTATCCCTTTTTTGTTAGAAGGTGTCGCAGGTATCCCAGAGCTAAATTTGGAAGATGGCATTCACCCAACCCCCGAGGGACACCAAATTATGAGGGACAATGTTTGGGCAGTGTTGCAACAGATAGTGTACTAAGTTAGCAGTTCAAGACAGTTGGAGCTGATCTTTTTAACCAGTCGCTGCAAATTGGTATAATTTTTTTTATAAAACCTTCGGTTTTTACTCAAGTGTAAAGAAGGGTTTTGGGAAATTGCGGATGTCGGTTGTTCACACTATTGCAATAGCATTTGAAGATTGGCCAAACGGACAAGCTCTGACTTATTTTTGCCATAGGAAGCGTTGGCAATCGCATTGGCAGTATCAAGAATAAGTACTTTGATATAGGAATTAAATTTCGATGGATGGTCTTTATAAAAATCCTCGAACTCTTTAAAACATTGTTCAGCGTCTTTTTCATACTCCAAAAGCCAGTCGAACACCGATTCAATCTGAAAAGCTGCATCTTCTCCATATTCATCCTCAATGTCATCGACTTCCAACCAATACTTTCGGATAAAGGATTTTAGTTTATCAATTTCCTTTACATGGATATTGCGATCGGCCATCGCAATGGCATAAAACAGCTTTCCCAGATTCTGATAAAACTCATTTCCAATAAGTTGTGAAGCGAACATCATAAAGCATCCATAAATTCATCAACCAAAAGTAAGTTCAGCTTTCATTTTTATTTATGATAATGGTCAGTTTTGGATGTAAAATTGGTTTCTGATTCATGTGATATTTCGTATTTTTATTGATTCAGAACCAACCATTGCTCTTAGGGCAACAACCACCAACAATAGGGTACTAATCCCATGCCAAAGACTTAGATTACAATATCACATGCAGGTTTTTCAGGAGAACAGCAATATGTTCAACCTCCTTTCAGAAGGAGTTTCCGAAGGTATCATAGTGGTAAATGAAAAGCAGATCATCGTGGCCACAAATTCCGCAGCCAACGAAATGTTCGGTTATGGCAGTGATGACTTAATCGGAAAACCACTGAATACTTTGATTCCCCTCAAATACCATACGGCCCATGGTGGTCACTTTAAAAATTTTCTTGCCAAGAGTGGTAAACGAAAAATGGCAGAGGGACGTGAGCTTTATGGGCTGCGAAAAAATGGCGAGGAATTTCCGATCGAAGCTGGTTTGAATCCCTTTCAGCTTTATGGAAACACCTATATCATGGCCCTTGTGATGGACATCACCACCCGAAAAGCCATTGAAAAGGACTTGAAACTAAAAAGCAAGGCGCTGAGTTCTGCCATCAACGGAATTACCATTACCGACAACCTCCAAAAAGACAATCCCGTTGTTTATGTGAATTCAGCTTTTGAAGCGCTAACAGGTTACCCAAAAGAGGAGATTTTAAATAAAAACCTGCGCTTTCTGCAGGGCAACGATACTGATCAAGCCGGGATTGCCAAGATGCGAAAAGCAGTTGAAGATGGTACAAGTTGCGAGGTGGAGATAAGAAATTACAAAAAGGATGGAACGCTCTGGTGGAACAAGATTTCCATCACTCCGATTAAAAACGCACTAGGCGAGGTCACCAATTTTATCGGGATTCAAAACGATGTTACCGAGCGGGTGGAGGCCGAGGAGGAACGGACCCATTGGAATACCATTTTTGAGGAGTCTTTAAATGAAATCTACATTATTGATGCCAAAACCTATAGGTTTTTAAGTGCCAACCAGGGTGCCCAAAACAATTTAGGGTATACTTTGGAAGAACTGCAACAGCTTACACCTTTAAACCTTAAACCGGAATACGACAAAAACTCCTTTAAGGATTTGGTAGCCCCGTTGTCCAAGGGGAAAACCGAGAAAATAATATTCGAAACCCTGCATCTCAGAAAAGATGGCACAACCTACCCCATTGAGGTACATTACCAAAAGTCGTGCATTGGCAACCGAAATGTTCTTATTTCCATAATTCTGGACATTACTGATCGAAAAAATTATACAGAAAAACTGGAACGAACTGTTGCGGAGCGGACAAAACAACTCCGTAACGCATTGGAAAAGGAAAAAGAACTCAATGAACTCAAAACACGTTTCCTTTCACTGGTTTCCCATGAATTTAAAACACCGTTAAGTAGCATCCTTACCTCCACCACCCTATTGTCCAAGTACACCGAGGAGGAACAACAGCCAAAAAGGGACAAGCATATAAGCACCATCCGGAGCAAGGTTAAATATTTGGACACCATTCTTAACGATTTCCTATCAATAGAGCGCTTGGAGACTGGAAAAGTAAAATACAAAATGGAAGAATTTCCATTGAGCAAACTGGTCAATCAGGTGATTTACGATGCCAACTTGTTGCTCAAATCCGGCCAAAAAATAAACTATCCCCAAGATATTGATGATATGGTGATCACTTTCGATGAAAAGATTTTTGAGCTTGTACTATCCAATCTTGTCCACAATGCAATCAAATATTCTTCAGAAGATACCACAATAGACATCCAGGTAATGCGGGAAAATGGCAGATTGGAACTTAAGGTGATCGATCAAGGTATCGGTATTCCCGAAGAAGAGCAGAAGTTTATCTTTAATAGATACTTCCGCGCCGAAAACGCGCTTTTGACACAAGGAACTGGAATAGGACTTAATATCGCAAAACAGCACATAGAGAATTTAGGTGGATTTATTTCCTTTGAGAGCAAAGTAAACCAGGGAACCTCCTTTACGCTCGATATTCCCATCACAAACCCCGAAACAGCCAAAACATGAAAACAGTACTATTGATTGAGGACGATTTAGCCTTGCGGGAAAATACCGCCGAGCTATTGGAACTTAGCAATTATTCCATATTGACCGCACCCAATGGCAAAGTAGGGATAGAACTGGCCAGGGGAAAAAAACCTGATATCATTGTTTGTGATATTATGATGCCTGAAGTGGATGGGTACGGCGTTTTGGAAGAACTCTCCGGGAACGATTCCACAAAGCACATTCCCTTTATTTTTTTGTCCGCCAAAACGGAGCACAAGGAAATCCGAAAGGGAATGGATTTGGGCGCCGACGATTACCTAACCAAACCTTTTGAAGAAGAGGATTTGATCAGCGCTATTGAAAGTCGACTGGCAAAAGCACAGATTCTTAAGACAATGTTGGAGGCAAAGCCAAACAAGGAAACTTCACAGGATTCCATGCATACCTTGCACCAATTGAAGAATTTCTTTGACGACAATGGGGAAATCTCCACATACGATAAAGGTGAAAGCATTTATCCCGAAGGCGATCACTCCAACAAGATCTATTTGATCTTAAAAGGTGTGGTGAAATGCCATAAAATGGATGAAGAGGGAAAAGAGCTGATTACCTCCCTGCACCCAGCGGATGATTTTTTGGGATTCACCTCCTTTATGGATAACGTGCCCTATCAAGAATCCGCTACCGCTGTGGAACCTACCGAACTCGCTGCCATTTCCAAAACAGGGCTGAAGGCCATTCTGGAAAAAAGTCATAACATTTCGCTGGAGCTGATGGAACTTTTATCAGGCAATATTACCAACATTAAGGAACAACTGCTCCAAATGGCATACAGTTCCGTGCGCAAAAAAACTGCCCAGACGCTGCTCCAGTTTGCTGAGATATTGGATAAAAAAGATGATGAACCCATCAAAATTTCAAGAAGTGATCTTGCAAGTGTGGCAGGAATTGCCACCGAAAGCTTGATTCGCACCTTATCGGGCTTTAAGAAAGAAGGGTTGATCGACATTGAGGGGAGGAATATCCGTATCCTTCAACTGAAACAGCTGCAGCACGTTAACTAAAGTTTGTCCGCGATACATGACATTTGTCATGATTCCTTTTTTATCTTGGGATTATTTTTATCCTTGTGTCCAACTATCCCACAAAGAATATTCTAGTCCCAGTGGACTTCTCCGAGAATTCTTGGAACGCACTTTGGTACGCAACTGTTTTTTATAAGGATTTTAAATGTGACTTTTACGTGCTACATGTCGCCGATCTTAAGGATCAGCAGATAGAGGCATCGAGATTGTTTCCTGTTCCAAGTAGTTTTCTTGATGTTGAAAAATACGATAAGAAAGAACTCCTTGAGGCCTTTTTGGGTAAGGCCAATTACCATTTCAAAACAAAGAACCACAGATTTTTTGGCCAGTTGGAATATGGCAATTTGGTGGATGCCATAAAACGGCAACTTACCGAAAAGCGCATTGACCTTATTGTAATGGGAACAAGAGGTGTGAGCAACATCACCAAACGAGTGATAGGAAGCAATACAGGAGCCATAATCACTAGGGTACGATGCAACACCTTGGTTGTGCCCGAGAGAGCCATATTCCATTATTTAAAGAGGATAACCTTTCCAACGGATTTCACCATTTTTTATACCCCAAAAATTTTGAGGACGTTGTCTGAAGTGTTGGAGCTTAATAAGGGTAAGCTTGACGTAGTTTATGTTTCACCAAAGAAAAATGACCTTACCGAAGCTCAAAAAATCACCAAGGCCTATTTGTTCGACTACCTTGACGAGGTTTTCCAAAACAGATACAACCATCATATTATACATCATAAAAGGATGATTGATGCCATTCAGGGCTTCGTTATGAACCAAAAAGTGGACATGATTGCCATTGTGGCCCGAAACCTGAACTTCCTACAACAATTGTTTTTTGACACCAGAGTGGAAAAAATGAGCTTTCACACCAAAGTCCCTATGTTCGTTATCCACGAGTAAACCTGCTTCCTTGTCCTTCCGGGGCAAGAGTGACCGAAATCATAGTTTACCTTTTTCATCGCCTATATCTTTAGTCAAATTCGAACTACGCAAGTATGAAAAAGGTTTTGATTCCAACGGACTTTTCAAAAAACGCAGATCACGCCATTGACTACGCATTGAATCTGTACAAATGCGACCGTACCAATTTCTATTTTGTGCATGCATACGCTGATGAGGCTTACAAAATTGGAGGGACTAAATCCCGAAGTGACCTCGAAAATCGAAAAAAATCATTGCAAAAACAGTCGGACAGCGCCTTGCAGCAATTGCTTGAACGCATCGGAAACCCACTGCCCAATCCAAAACACCGATATGAGGTTATTTCCGCATTCAACTCGCTCATTGATGCCATAGACGATATTGTCGAGGAACAGAACATTGACCTCATTATTATGGGTACGAAAGGGGCATCCATGAATCGTAAAAAGCCCTTTGGAAGCAATACTGTTCAGGTTTTTAAGTATGTGAAGTGTCCTGTACTGGCCATTCCGGAAGAATATGAATACCATCAACCGAAGTACATTCTCTTTACCACGGACTACCAGCTTCCCTTCAAAAGAAGGGAACTGAAATTGCTCAATGAAATTGCAGGTTCCTTCAAATCGGAGATCCACTGTTTGTACTTCACCGAGTTTGAGACCATATCGCACCGGCAAATGGACAACAAGTTGTTCCTGGAGAATTCACTTTCGAAGGCCTATTTGTTTTTTGAACATGAAAAATCAAGGGATGTGTTAGAGGGTATATCCAACTATCGGGAAAACCACAAGGTAGATTTATTGGTGATGGTGAAATCCAGAAATTCCTTTTTGGAAGATTGGCTGTACAGAACAACCGTGGACAAAATGGGACTGAAAACGGATATCCCATTCTTGGTGATGCAGAACATTCCCCGATAGTTTAAGGTAGATAGAAGGTCTATCTCAAGCTCAATCATTGAAGTCCATATTTTATGGGTAAAACAAAGATTGATCATACACATAATATATGGACAAGTTATGTTTAAGAGAATCAATCCAGATTTTAATATTTCATTTTTGAACTTCGCCCAAAAGACTGATATCCGTCATTGTAAAGAGGTTTTCATCCCTATAGTTTTATGTCCATCTAATATAAAATCATGGACAAACGAATATTACTGCCAACAGATTTCTCGGCCAATGCGCTAAACGCTGTTCGCTATGCTCAAAATCTATACGAGAATCAATATTGCGACTTCTATTTGTTGAATGTATTTCAGGTGAATACCTATTCCCTGGAAAACATGATGGTGCCCGAACCAGGGAATCCAGCTTATGATGCGGCCAAAGCAAAATCGGAAGAAGGTTTTGTTAAACTCGAGAAGCTCTTGGATCTCAATGAACCCAACCCTAAACATACCTTCCATACGATCTCTTCCTTTAATTCCCTGTCCGAAGCAATAAGAGGCACCATTGCCAAAAAAGATATTGACCTGGTAATTATGGGAACCAAAGGGATGACTGACTCAAAAAATGCAATTTTCGGAACAAATACAGTGAATATTATGGAAAAAATAGTGGAATGTCCCGTTATGGCCATCCCATCAGGTTTCCGCTTTTCACCTCCCAAGGAAATTGTTTTTCCCACGGACTATAAAACCGATTTTAAAAGAAGGGAGCTGAAGTATCTTCTGGAAATTGTAAAGCTTCATGGGTCCCGGATCCAGGTACTGCATGTGGAGCGTAGGAGTAAATTGAGCAAAACACAGATCAACAATAAGGAACTCTTGGAAGATATTTTACATGGCGTGGATTTTGAGCACCATATACTTACCAATGTAAAGGTTCAAGAAGGTATTGTTTCGTTTATTGAGGAACACCACTGCGATATGGTGGTCTTTGTGAACAAAAAACATTGGTTTTTTGGCAGTATCCTTTCCAATCCCCTGGTCAAGGAACTAGGTTATGATGCGACCACACCGGTTTTAGAACTGAACGACAATACCTAATAAGGGGAATTCGTCATTGTCCTTACTTTAACAACATATCGCAAAGCTTTAATCAGGCAATAAAATGTCTTGATTACTTACTCCATTTTTTAACGGAAATCCCGATAGTAATAAACCCTTCCTAACCTACCAATTGGTAAATTGGATATTGAATTAGGAGGCTTGACTATTGTTCAAAGGCCCTTACAACTTTTATTTTCAGATGAATCTTTGGGAGGGGTTAATATTGTTCTTTGCTTTTCAGTCGCTTTGGGCGGGCGTTTTGATATTGCTATCCAAAAAGGGAAAAAAGGTGGCCAAATGGATATGGTTTGTTTTTCTAGTACTTTTTGCATACAATATTTTCAGCAATGTAATGTTTTGGTCGGAGTTGGATGAAAACTTGTCCAAACGACTTTCTTTGGTATGGATGATTCCGCTTTCCCTGTACGGTCCCTTATTTCTTCTCTATATAAGAATGGTAGTTGGAAAAATGCCCAATTCAACTTGGATGGTGCTACATTCATTACCCATGCTGATGGTGCTAT
>JANQRD010000246.1 GCA_028284725.1 Allomuricauda sp.
AAGTCAGGTAGTTCTCTGGATCGGGAACGGTGCTCAACACCAAAATACCTCCCGTCTGCGCCATGGCTTCCACCTGAAGCACCCCTGGCATCACCGGAGCACCCGGGAAATGCCCCACAAAGAACGGCTCGTTCATGGTGACATTCTTAACACCTACCACATGGGTGTCCGAAAGTTCCAGAATCTTGTCCACCAACAAAAAGGGCGGTCGGTGTGGAAGCATGTTCATGATCTGGGTCACATCCATGAGTGGAGCCTGGTTCAGATCATAACTTGGCACCTTGTTGCGCTTTTCTATCTTGATTATTTTGGAGAGCTTCTTTGCAAACTGGGTATTTACATAATGTCCTGGTTTGTTCGCAATCACTTTCCCTTTGATTCGAGTTCCAGCTAAAGCCAAATCCCCAACAACATCGAGCAATTTATGACGCGCCGCTTCATTCGGATAATGAAGGGTGAGGTTGTCCAAAATTCCATTGGGTTTTACAGAAAGCTTTTTCTTGTTGAAAGCCTTTTCCAATTTTTTCATGGTAGACTCGGAAATCTCCTTATCTACATACACGATAGCGTTGTTCAGATCTCCCCCTTTGATGAGTCCGTGCTCTAAGAGCATTTCCAACTCATGCAAAAAACTGAAGGTACGGGCATCCGCAATCTCCGTCTTAAAATCAGAAATTTTTTCCAGTGTGGCGTTTTGGGTTCCCAGCACTTTAGTGCCAAAATCCACCATTGTTGTGACTTTATAGTCATCAGCTGGAATCACAGTGATTTCGCTGCCAGTGACCTCGTCCTTATAAGATATGACATCCTTTACCACATATTCTTCCCGCTCCTGTTCCTGCTCCACAATACCCGCCTTTTCAAGTGCTTCGACAAAATATTTTGAAGAACCATCCATGATAGGCGGCTCAGGAGAATCCAGTTCTATGAGCACATTGTCAACATCAAGACCGACCAAAGCGGCCAACACATGTTCTGACGTTTGAATCTTTACTCCATTTTTTTCCAGATTGGTACCCCGCTGTGTGTTCACCACATAGTTGGCATCGGCCTCAATGATTGGTTCCCCTTCCAAATCTACCCGCTTAAAAGCAAAGCCATGGTTTTCCTTAGCCGGTACGAAAGACATTGAAACATTTTCCCCTGTGTGTAACCCAACTCCTTCCAAGGTTACTTTTTCCTTTATCGTGCGTTGTTTATTACTAGTCTTGTTCACCGTCAATCTTTTTTTCCAAGTTGGTGATTTTGTTTACCAGTTTCGGTAAATTTTTAAAATGAACGTATGATTTGTTGTAGTCCCCATAATTTAAAGCGGGAGACCCTTGCAATACTTCATCGTCCTTTACGTTTCTCCCTATGCCAGATTGCGCCTGAATCTTTACCCGATCTCCTATGGTGATATGGCCTACGATTCCCACCTGCCCACCAATAAGACAATGTTTTCCAATTTTGGTAGAACCGGCAATTCCCGTTTGGGCCGCGATGGCTGTATGTTCGCCAATCTCAACATTATGGGCAATCTGGATTTGGTTATCGAGCTTAACCCCCTTTCGGAGAATCGTGGATCCCAAAGTGGCCCTATCGATTGTGGTGCCGGCGCCGACATCCACATTATCTTCCAATATCACATTCCCAGTTTGCGGAACCTTGCTGTACTCTCCATTTGAATTTGGTGTGAATCCAAAACCATCAGCTCCAATAATCGCTCCGCTATGAATGACACACCCATTGCCAATAATGGATTCAGAATAAATCTTTGCGCCTGCAAAAACGATTACATCGTCCCCCATCGTCACATTATCCCCGATATACACGTTGGGATAAATCTTCGCATTCTTGCCAATCTTTACATTATCACCCAGGTAAGAAAAGGCGCCAAAGTAAAAACCTTCACCATAGGTCGCACTTTTCGAAATAAAAGAAGGGCTTTCAATACCCACCTTGTTGTTTTTTACCTTATTATAGTATTCCAACAATTTGGAAAAGGACTTATACGCATCATCTACTTTGATCAACGTAGTGGACAGGGACTGCTCTGGCACAAAATCCTTGTTTACAATGGTAATCGAGGCTTTGGTGGAGTAGATATACGAAGTATATTTTGGATTGGACAAAAAGGTCAATGAGCCTTTTTCCCCTTCCTCAATTTTCGATAACTTATGAACAGCAATTTGAGGATTTCCCTCTACTTCTCCCTCTAAAATTCCGGCAATTTGGGTGGCTGTAAATTTCATTTCTGCAAAAGTAACAAAATTTGTTAAACAGCTTCTTTAGGGTAGCAGCTATAATACTTTATGACATTTTTGGACAATGCTTTCAAGCTCAACTGATCTGATTCTTTGAGCACATCCGTGACCTTGCCGTTCTTTTTTAAGATATTTATAGATTGGTGTTTTTCATTATAGGCCTTGTTCGAAATCTCTCCATGAAAAACAAAATAGGCAGCCTGGGTTTCAGAAATATTGAATTTTTCCATTACCTCTTTCAATTTTTGCTCCAATTTCTCCGAATCGATGGGTTTGTTTTTGATTTTGACGTGTAACAGGTTCCGGTTCAAAAGCATTCCGCACATTTTGGAAAGCACAAAATCAGAATGGAACTGCCAAGCTTTTAGGGCTCCTAGTACATCTGTGTCATCCAGAAGTGCAAAGTTCTGCAGCAGTGAATCATCAAAGCGGCCCATCTCATCCTGTTTCAAAAATAGTAGCAAGGATTGGCTACCTTGCAAGGTATCACCCGAAACCAAAATTTCCCGAGCCCGTTTCATGATTCGGATCAACAACTGCTCCGCCACCAATCCAGTCTTGTGTAGATATACTTGCCAGTACATGAACCTGCGTGCCATCAGGAATTTTTCAACCGCATAAATTCCCTTTTCTTCCACAACCAAATGGCCGTCCACTACATTGAGCATCGAAATCAAGCGTTCCGAATTGATATTCCCTTCCGTCACTCCGGAATAAAAACTATCCCTTTTAAGGTAATCCAATCGATCCATATCCAGTTGGCTCGATACCAATTGATTCATAAAAGGTTTGGGATATTCTCCCTTAAAAATAGCAATGGCCGTATCCAAACCGCCTTTAAATTCCCTGTTCAGGAACTGCATAAATTCCAAAGAAAGCTGTTCGTGGTTCTTATGTGGAATAATAAAGCCTTCAAGAGCATGTGAGAAAGGACCGTGGCCTATATCATGCAATAAAATGGTACACAAAAGACCTGTTTCCTCCTCTTCCGATATTTCAATTTGTTTAATTCTGAGGATTTGAATGGCCTTGGTCATCAAATGCATGGCACCTAGCGCATGATGGAACCTTGTGTGATGTGCTCCCGGGTAGACCAAGTATGACATCCCCATTTGGGAAATCCGGCGAAGCCGTTGAAAATAAGGATGCCCGATAAGGTTGAAAATTAGTTCATTTGGAGTTCCAATAAAACCGTAAATTGGATCGTTAAAGACTTTGAGCTTATTGGTTTCGGCCAAGGAAGTTTGTTTTAATTGCGCAAAGATAAACACTATATGAGCAACATAACAATTCTATGGGTCGATGACGAGATAGACCTATTGAAACCCCATATTCTCTTTCTTGAAAACAAAGGTTACGATGTAGTTACCAGTCAAAGTGGCCAGGATGCGCTTGAGGAACTTAAAAGTACCGCTTTCGATATTGTTTTTCTGGACGAAAACATGCCCGGAATCTCTGGATTGGAAACCTTGAATGAAATCAAAAAACATGATGGCTCAATTCCCGTAGTGATGATTACCAAAAGTGAGGAGGAATACATCATGGATGAGGCCATAGGTTCCAAAATTGCCGATTACCTGATCAAACCGGTAAATCCCAACCAAATACTGTTGTCGCTGAAAAAGAATTTGGACAATTCGAGACTGGTTTCAGAAAAAACTACTGCGAACTATCAACAGGAGTTCCGCAAAATTGCCATGGATCTTTCCATGGTAAACAGCCATGAAGAATGGGCGGAGCTTTACAAAAAACTTATCTACTGGGAACTGCAACTGGAGGAAATAGAAGATTCCGGTATGTTCGAAATCCTGGAATCACAAAAAGTAGAGGCCAATTCCCAGTTCGGCAAGTTTGTGGACAAAAACTATAAAGATTGGTTTCAGGATGAAGATGGCCCTGTAATGTCGCATACCCTTTTTCGTAAAAAGGTACAGCCTGAGCTAAAAGGGAGCAAAACGCTTTTGGTGGTTATCGACAACCTCCGCTATGATCAATGGCTGGCTTTTGAGGAGACCCTGGCGATACATTATAAAAAGAAACAGGAGACTTCCTATTTCAGTATCCTACCTACCGCAACACAGTACGCACGAAATGCCATTTTTTCGGGGCTGATGCCACTGGACATGGAAAAACAGCATCCGGATTGGTGGAAGAACGATACGGATGAAGGTGGTAAAAATCTTTTTGAAGCGGAGTTTCTAGGTGCCCAATTACGTCGTCTTGGATTGGACCTCAAATGGGAATACCATAAAATAAGCAACCTTAGGCAAGGAAAGCACCTGGCGCAAAACTTCAAATCACAGAAGGACAATGACCTTACCGTGTTGGTATACAACTTTGTGGACATGTTATCGCACTCAAAGACCGAAATGGAAGTGATCAAGGAACTGGCTTCGAACGACAAGGCCTACCGCTCACTTACATTGAGCTGGTTTAAAAACTCACCGCTTCTGGATATCATTCAACAAGCACAGGACTTGGGGATGAAGTTGATCCTGACCACCGATCACGGCACCATAAATGTAAAGCAACCTTCCAAGGTCATTGGTGACAGGGAAACAAGTCTCAATCTTAGATACAAAACAGGAAGAAGTCTCACGTATGAAAACAAGGATGTGCTTGCCGCAAAGAATCCCCAAAACATCCATTTGCCCAATATTAATTTGAGCAGCTGCTTTATTTTCGCCAAAAATGATCTCTTCTTCGCCTACCCCAATAATTACAATCACTATGTAGGCTATTACCGAAATACATACCAACATGGTGGTGTCTCATTGGAAGAAATGATTGTTCCTTTTGTAGTTTTGGAGGCAAAATAAAACACTTTGAAGATTACGTTTCAATTAGAGGAAATTAGTGAAGTTGCCAAAAATGTCATTGCATCGGCCAGCAATAAGAGTCTATGTTTTTATGGCGGGATGGGTGCAGGAAAGACGACCCTTATTAAAGCAATGGTAAAAGAATTGGGTGGAATCGATGAGGCCAACAGCCCTACTTTTGGTCTTGTAAATGAATATCATGATAAAAATGGAAATTTACTTGCGTTTCATTTTGATTTTTATCGAATAGAAAATGAAGTGGAAGCGTTGGATTTGGGGCTGGAAGATTATTTTGGTTCCCCAGCTTGGAAATTTATGGAATGGCCGGAGAAAATAAAGTCTTTGTTACCTAAGGATGCGGTGGCCATTCACTTACACTTTATCGATGAAAATACACGTTCAATCGAGTATACTATAGATTGACACTATTAAAAACTACCTTTTCGAAACGTTTCGATACACCCCATTTATATCGATAAAGCGCAGTGTTTTTAGGATAAAATGCAAATTTTATCGGTGAAATGCATAGTAGGTAAAGAAATTTTCCTACATTTGTTATTGAAATGAATTCATTTATTAACCAAAAACTCTTTTACGATGAACACTAAAAGATTATTTTTTGGATTATTGGCTGTTGCCTTCTTGGCAATGACTGCGGTTTCGACCAACGTTATTGAAGTTGATGAGGATCAAACAGTTAGCATTAGGAAAGACCAGCTTCAAAAGCTGTAAACTTAGTTTTCCTAAAACGTTTAAATAATCCCTTTTTTTGAAGGGATTATTTTTTTTTACAATATTCTGAGAGTTTTTTAGTTATGTGATTAATGAAGCATAATACTCTAGCAAGAAAAAAGTTTCTTATTGAAGGCTTGGTAGCACTTTTGGTGGCTATCACCCCGATACTCTTTTATTTCTATAAATATATGCCTTCTGATATTGAATCGTGGTCCTTTCTAGGCATTAATTTTACAGCCAATGGATTTAGCGATGTGAGTCTTGCGTTTTATTATTACTTCAACAAAATAGTGCCATTGCTTCTACTGATTATATGGTTCATCACCTCCAAACATTGGTGGTATCATGCTATTCTCATTCCTATTGCAATGTATAGTTTTCAGCTTTTTAGCGTTCTAAATTATGATTCAAACAAAATTGATGAGAATGAAATAATGTATGTTATCGCAGTAACCATGGTGGTAGTTCCTATAGTATATTTTATTAGGGTGAAATTAGTGGATAAACATGTGCATGGTATCGATTTGGATGCGATGGATACTGAACTTCAAATATTAAAGGAGAAGGAGGAACTCCGAAAAGAGCGGGAAAAGCTTGAACAACGCCAGAAGACCCTTGCAAAAAAAATGTAAATTTGTTTTGGTTCCTTCGGAATCGTGAACAGATTTACGTTATATGAATCAACCATCCTCTCCTTTTAGCAAACAGCAACTTTTACCCCAAGAAGAAACTCTAGAAATCCTTAAGCAAAAAGGTGAA
Source organism: Allomuricauda sp. (assembly GCA_028284725.1). GTDB lineage: Bacteria > Bacteroidota > Bacteroidia > Flavobacteriales > Flavobacteriaceae > Flagellimonas. Next base: position 6,560 of record JANQRD010000246.1, read on the forward strand.
CTATTTATTGGTATTCCAAAAGAAAACCAATATCAGGAAAAGCGTATCTGTCTTACCCCGGATGCAGTCAATGCCATTACAGCGCATGGACATCGGGTGCTGATTGAGTCCGGCGCAGGAGATGGGGCCAATTTTTCAGATGTTGATTATACCAATGCGGGAGCTGAAATAAGTAGGGATACCAAGAAAGTTTTTTCCTGTCCCTTAATCCTAAAAGTGGAACCCCCTACCCTTTCAGAAATCGATTTACTGAATCCACAGACCATTATCATTTCTGCCTTGCAAATCAAAACACAATCTAAAGAATATTTTGAGGCCATGGCAAAAAAGAGGTTGACCGCTATTGCATTTGAGTACATCCGGGACGAAGATGGAAAGTATCCTGCAGTACGGTCTTTAAGTGAGATAGCTGGAATTTCTTCCATTCTGATTGCATCGGAACTAATGGCCACCACCAACAATGGCAACGGATTGATGTTCGGGAACATCAGTGGAGTACCCCCAGTTGAAGTGGTCATCATTGGAGCAGGCACAGTTGGTGAGTTTGCCGCCCGATCGGCATTGGGATTGGGAGCAAATATCAAAGTATTTGATAACTCCCTTACCAAATTGCGCAACATCCAAACCAATTTAAAACAGACTGTATACACCTCCACCATCCAACCTAAAAATTTATTGAAGGCACTTAAACGATGTGATGTGGCCATTGGGGCGACCCGTGGTAAGGACAGATCTCCCATCGTAGTCTCCAGCTCGATGGTGGAAAACATGAAAAAAGGTGCGGTGATCATTGATGTGAGTATTGACATGGGTGGCTGTTTTGAAACATCGGAAGTAACAAGTCATGATAAACCCACAATTGAAAAGTTCGATGTGATCCATTATGGGGTCCCGAATATTCCATCCCGTTACCCACGAACCTCCTCCATTTCCATTAGCAACATTTTCACTCCTTACTTATTGAAAATTGGTGAAGATGGTGGTTTGGAACATTCGCTACGGTTCGACAAAGGTTTGCGCAATGGGCTGTACATGTATCACGGTATTTTGACCAATAAATCGGTCGGCGATTGGTTTGGGCTTACCTACAACGACATTAACTTCCTTATTTTTTAACAGCTCATGGGTTTTGTAAGACGATTGGGATGGTATCTGGTTGGACTGTCCATTGGAATTGTGTTTTTAGTTTTTTTCTTTAAGAAAAAATCCGAGGAAACTGGGACAGAATTCTGCTATTTTCCAAACTGTAGGGTATTGAAGGATATGCGTTCGAAGACTTTGGTTTTTGGAGATGAACTTCCTGAAAAATATCGAGATACAATATTAATCAAAGCCTTTCTAACTGATGGTGATATTGATTTTGGAAAAAGTGATACCAAATCGGAGCCCTGCAAAACTTACTATATCCTGCATAAGGTTGATTCAAAAGAATTGGTTATGGAAATGGAAAGTTGCCCCAGCAAAGTCATTGTCCAAAACGCCTCTGCGGATTAGTCATCCAATTTCCTACGTTTTTTTTCTTTTTGGAGCAATGCCAACTCCCGCGTAGTTTGTCCAGCAACAGAGGTATTCTCCTCCGCCCTTCGAATCAGATAGGGCATTACATCCTTTACGGGGCCGTATGGTACATACTTGGCAGCATTGTAGCCTTCCGCAGTTAAATTATAGGTGATATGATCGCTCATTCCGTAAAGTTGTCCAAACCAAATATTGGATTGTGAGGGACTTAATGCTTTCTCCTGCATTTGGGCAATCAGCCTTAAGCAACTTTCTTCGTTATGGGTTCCTGCAAAAATAGAAACCTGGTTTAGGTGTTCCATCATATAGGAAACTGCCGCATCAAAATTTTCATCCGTGGCCTTTTTGGACTCACATATCGGACTACGATAACCCAGTTCTTTGGCCCGCTCATTTTCTTTCTCCATGTAAGCGCCACGAACCACTTTCAACCCCACTTTAAATTTTTCTGAGGAAGCCATTCCGGTCAACTCCTTTAAATAGTCCATTCGATCCCAGCGATACATTTGGATGGTGTTGAAAACAACTGCTTTTTGTTTGTTGTATTTGCGCATCATATCGAGGGCAATGTCATCCGCGGCGTTCTGCATCCAGCTCTCTTCAGCATCGATCAACAGGGCAACATCCAAATCATGGGCTTTTTTGCATACTTGGTCATAACGATTCAAAATCCTGTTCCACTCGGCGGTCTCAGTTTCGTTCAAACGTTTTCCTTCACTCACTTTTTCGTACAGTTCGAACCTTCCAAACCCCGTGGGTTTAAAAACGGCAAAAGGAATGGCATCTTTCTCTTTTACAAAATCAAGCACCTCCAAGGTTTTGTTCAGCGCGAAATCAAATTGGTCTTCGACCTCCTTACCTTCAACGGAATAATCCAGAATGGAACAGACTCCCTTTTCAAACATCTTGTCAATAATGGGCAAACAATCTTCCTCGTTCACCCCTCCGCAGAAATGATCAAAAACTGTTGCACGAATCAACCCTTCGATTGGCAGGTGGGCCTTTATGGCAAAATTCGTGACAGCCGTTCCAATTCTTACCAAAGGTTCGTTCGCTATCAACTTGAACAAAAAGTAAGCACGCTCTAATTCGGAATCGGTTTTTAATTGGAATGCAATTGCAGTATTCTCAAAATTTGGTTGCATTATTGGGAATCCTTTAAGAATTCAAATATAAGTAGCCTTTTCAGAACATTATCTATAAAAATAGTCTTTATTTAGCGTTGCAAAAGGAAATTATGGAGTCCATACAATCGCACACCTACGAGGTACATTTGGAAGAACTGGCAGAAGCTGCTCTAAAACAGCATATTGCCAAAAGTGACTACTCCAAGGTGTTTGTTTTAGTGGATGAAAATACCAAAAAGCATTGCTTGCCAATTTTTCTCAAAAAACTAGGGCTAGAGGTTGATGCTGTTTTCGAGATCAAATCGGGAGAGGAGCATAAAAACATAAGTACCTGCTCTATGGTTTGGGAGTTTTTGTCCAACAATGGTGGAGACCGCAAAAGCCTTTTGATCAATTTAGGGGGTGGTGTACTTACCGATTTGGGGGGATTTGTTGCGTCGACTTTTAAACGAGGGATTGGCTTTATTAATATCCCTACCACTTTACTTTCCATGGTCGATGCTTCCATTGGCGGTAAGACCGGGGTCGATCTTGGGGTATTAAAAAATCAGATCGGGGTCATCAACCAACCCGAAATGGTATTGGTTTTCCCTGAATTTTTAAAAACCCTAGCGGAAAGACAGATTGTAAGCGGCTATGCCGAGATGTTGAAACATGGCCTAATAAAGGATGAAGAATATTGGAAAGCATTGATTTCGATGGATAGTTATACCGACGCAGCTTGTATCCAAAAATCGATTGCAATCAAGAATGATGTGGTGCTACAGGATCCGACCGAGCAGGGCCTGCGTAAAATCCTGAATTTTGGACATACGCTTGGACATGCAATTGAATCCTACTGTTTGGAAAACCCGGATAAACCTACTTTGCTTCACGGTGAGGCCATTGCTATTGGGATGATTCTGGAAGGGTATCTCTCCCACGAGTTGAAGGGATTGTCCAGGTTGTCCTTGCAAGAAATCAAGACTTCCTTTTTAGCTCATTTTAAACCAATGACATTTACCCCTGAGGATATTGCAACCATTGTGGAACTCCTAAAGTATGATAAGAAAAATTCACATGGGGATATCAATTTTGTATTGCTTCAAGCTATAGGAAAAGCCGTCACCGATGTTACTGTTCCGGAGCATTTGTTCGCTAAAGCCTTCGCTTACTACGAAGAATAACAACTACATATACTATTTTCTGCGGTTTACAACTCTTTGGATATATCAGGTATAAAAATTCATAGCTTAGGATAAGAAATCAAACTTACCCTCTATGAAGCGCATATTGATCGATTACAAAAAGCTGGACCATAAGGTTGCAGCGACCCTGATTGACGCTTATCCCTATGGTTACGGAGATGAGGATATCATCACCTTGAAAAAACCCAATGGTGAAATTATTGAAGCGGTCGAAGTTCGGACCAATGATGCTGTTTATTTGGTGAAAATCAGCAAGAGTCTTTCCAATTTCATTTCCAACTTTGAGGAAAACATTGAACGCGAATTGGATAAAGATGAAAAGCCAGAAGCTGTATTGGATGCTGAAGAAAGCTCCTTATCCAACGATGATCTAGAATCGGAAAGCGACCTAGACACTGACGGCCTATATTAGAATTTTACTTTTTACAAATAACGTTCCCGGACAATGCGCAAATGATGCGCCTGATGTCCACATATTATAAAGCCCATAGCCCTGGTACTCATCCCATAGCCACTAGCTGTTCCAATCCGTTGTAACGCATTATCGTTAAAAGAATTAAACAGTGTGATGGTAGACTGTCGCACTGCTTTGTATTCATCAAGTATTTCTTCCTTTGTTTTCCGATTGGCATTGGACTGGGGCACATACACATCCTGATCGAATCCTGCCAATGGGGTTTTATCATTTCTTGCAAAACGCAGGGCACGATATTGAAAAACACGTTCGGCATCCACCACATGCATCAAGAGTTCAGCCAAAGTCCACTTGCCTTCAGCATACGCATATTTCAGTTTGGTTTCTGGAAGTTCCTGAAGAAAAGCGACAAAGACATCTCTCCCCTTTTCCAATTCAGGCAACAGTTCCACTTCACCAAGTGCATCAACATATGCACGGTAATACGGATTGTACTCCGAAGCCGGCAGTTCTGAACTGAACATAATAAAAGATTGGATTTAGAGCTCGTTGAAGATGGTGTGCATCAATCGCTTTTTATCGTTGATGCTCTCCTCCAAAGAAATCATGGTTTCCGTCCTGCTTATGCCATCAATATCATCGATCTTAAAAATGATGTTCTTGGCATGGGTAGTGTCCCTAGCACGTATTTTACAGAAAATGTTGAACTTTCCAGTGGTAATATGAGCAACGGTCACATAAGGAATTTGATTGAGACGCTCCAACACAAATTTGGTTTGATGGGTCTTTTCTAGAAAGATTCCAACATAAGCGATGAAGGCGTATCCCAGTTTAACATAATCCAAAGTGAGAGAAGAACCTTTAATTATTCCAGACTCTTCCATTTTTTTGACCCTGACATGAACAGTACCTGCGGAAATCAACAACTTTTTTGCGATGTCAGTGAACGGTGTTCGCGTATTGTCAATTAGCATGTCCAGTATCTGGTGGTCAATTTCATCCAATTTTACTTTGCTCATAGTGAAAATATTTGCACCAAAATTAGTTAATTAAGAAAATATATTTAAAAAATAACCAATTTTTTTAAATAAAATGTAACGTTGTGGATAATTCTGTGAGTAACCTATTGTTTTAGAACCAGATTGTACATTTTTTTCTGGGAGGACAAACGTTTCATATGCAGTTCCAGGGAGCAATCGAAGGTTTCATGACCATAAAGTCCTTTGAGTTCTCCTACTTCGACAATCTCCGGTTCAAAGGAAATAGTACCATCCTTGATAACCTCCTTGTAGCGAATTCCGATGTGTTGTTTGGCAGGATATTTCGAATTGATTCGTGTTGGGTTTTTTATAAGCACATCGAAAAAAAGCTTCTCATTTTCTGGGATGTTGAAGTATTCCTCAACCAAGTGATCGTTAAAAGCATTGTTTGAAATAGTAAGCAAAGCCTCCAAAAGTGCATGAAAAATAAATTCTCTGGTTTTTTCCCTTTGGTAATCATGTTGAAAATGACCGGCCTCAAACAAAACCGTGGGCGCGCCGGTCATCTGAAATGAATCTCCCACACAGTTATCGTTAAAGGCATCATCGTATCGACCCACTTGATTTGGAATTAGTGGTTGCAGTTTTTTATTAATGGCCACGATGAGTTGCATGGCCATTTCCCGAGCAGGGGTAAGTTTTCTACTTGCATCACTGGCTGGAGAAAGAAAAGAGACGGTCGCTGGATTTGCGCTATTTCCAGCACTAAAAAGTGTCCGCTGGTCATGGAGGTTAAAGCAAAAATCTGGTTGAATCTCCATAAAGGAGGTCCGCAAGGCTTGACTTTCGGGCTGCGTGAGCAGCTTTGCATCCCGGTTCAAATCGATATCGTTTGCATTTGCCCTAGTGTAGCTTTTAGCCCCATCAGGATTGAGCATTGGAATGATATATAGTGTGCAATTGTTTAGAATAATATCTGACAGGGGTTCATCGGATAGTAAAAAAATGACCAAATCCATAACCGCTTTTGTGGTCGTGGACTCATTTCCGTGCATTTGCGACCACATCAAAACTTTCATTTCGCCCTTTCCCAGCGTCACCTTTTTTATGGGCATGCCATTCACGGACCTGCCAATATTATGAACAGTTAAAGATGGTAATTTGCCAAACCAATGCTTCTGGAGCATTTCCAAGGTCACGTAACGACCTGTGACGGAACCTTCTTTATATGTTGTATAATTCAATGCCATGTATCAGCCTAAAGTTTACAAAAGTAAACCATCCGTCAGTCACATTTGTAAACAAATTTTTAAAACGATTTTTACATTATTGAACAATTGGAACGTGGTTCGGTTACAATTGTTATCGAAAATACTTTGGAAATCATGCAATACATTTATTTGATTACAAAGCAGTATTTTAAGTAGTTTTATATAAACTTTAGCTTTTATTTTTTATGCCATAAAATGTTTCGGTTGAATTCATTTTTCATTTAAATCCTGTATTTTTACATTCATATAATTTACAATTGTGACTGAGGCTATTGTTTCTAGGATTAGGCTGGTCATTCAGCATTATGGACTAAGTGTTTCCAACTTTGCAGATACCATTGGTGTACAACGATCAAGTATGTCGCATTTGCTGAGTGGTAGGAACAAACCCAGCTTGGATTTTGTCTTAAAACTTATAAAGATTTATCCAGATGTAGATCTCTATTGGTTGCTATTTGGTAAGGGTAGTTTTCCTAGCGAACCAAAAGCCTTCCCTTCCCCTAGCCCTGATTTCCTTCCCGAGTCGAAAAAACCAGTAACTATGGACAATAAAGGTATCGACCAGAGGTTGGTACAATTTAAAGGTGACCCTGATAGAATTGTACTGTTCTATGCTGATGGCTCGTTTGAATCGTTCCAACTAAAAAATACAACGGATGCTTAGCTAATTTGTTTGATTCGACTTACTTTGCATCCATGATTAAACAAATCCCAACACTCTTACTTATAGCGTTGTTTTTCGCCTGCGCCACTCCACCCGAACGCAATTGTTCCAATTTTAAAACTGGTGAATTTAGCTTTACCACAACTATAGATGGGGAAGAAAAGCGTACTACCTTTATTAGAACTTTGGATACGGAGATAGATTTTTTCGAGGGTAAACAAGACACTTCCTCGGTTCGGTGGATCAATGATTGCGAGTATGTGCTGAAAAACACAAATCCAAAAAACAAAGCGGAGGAAAAATCAATTCACATAAAAATATTGACAACCTCGGATTCTTCATATACATTTGAATACAACGCCATCGGCGACAAACGGAAATTTAAGGGAACCGCTTTTAAAATACACTGACCATGTTTGAAATTTTTACCAGCCCAGATGCCTGGGTGGCATTGTTGACCTTGACCTTTTTGGAAATCATCCTGGGAATCGATAACATTATTTTTATTTCGATTGCCGCTGGAAAACTTGAAAAAAAAGACCGGAAGAAGGCCACCAACCTAGGTTTGATTTTGGCCATGGGCATGCGAATCTTGCTACTTTTTGGAATTACCTGGCTGACCAAAATGAAAAAGCCCTTTCTGGTGCTGGATGAATACTGGGTCACGGGAGGTATCAGTTGGCAAGCCGTCATTCTTTTTGCTGGTGGACTCTTTCTGTTGTACAAAAGCACTAAGGAAATCCACGAAAAAATCGAGGATCGCGGCCACGATGAGCGAGAGGTTACAAAATCACGTTCCTCTTCGCTGACCAACGCCATTGTTCAGATTACGGTAATCAACATCGTATTTTCATTTGATTCCATCCTTACCGCCATTGGTATGACCAACGGTATATCGCCCAATCCAAACGATGCCCTTATCCTTATGATCGTAGCTGTGGTGATTTCTGTGGTCATCATGATGTTGTTTGCAAACCCTGTGGGGGATTTTGTGAATCGACACCCTTCCGTTCAAATTTTGGGGCTTTCCTTTTTGATTCTTATCGGTTTTATGTTGATTACAGAAGCGGCACATTTGTCACACCTTGTGATATTCGACAATGAGATTGGAGCAATACCCAAAGGATATCTCTATTTTGCGATAACCTTCTCACTGATGGTTGAATTCTTCGATTTGAGAATGAAGAAGAACAAGAAAAGGGCCGAAGAAGCTTTGGAAGAATAAGTACTAATTAGGCCTTTGATAAGACAATTCAGGGTGTAACTTTTTCTGTTCCTGATACAGTTCCTGTTGCTGTTTTACCGTCAATGTGCTTCCATCATGGCTCCAACCGGGTGGGCCAAAAACGTACATGAATTTGTGCCAAAGTTTTTTGGATTTTTTTATATCATTCCAGATGTCCTTGAACTCATGGGTCAAAATCACCACAGGATTATAGGAATTTGGGGAATGGATAACCCCGTACTTGACATCAATTTCATCATCAAGCTCTTTCCAGGTGCCGAAAAGTTTGTCAAAAATATTTAAAAACCCGCCATGGTTTTTGTCAAGATACTCCACATTTTGGGCATGGTGCACTTGATGCATAGTATGGGTGTTGAGGATTTTTTCCAAAAAGCCCAATTTTGGTATGTACACAGAATGAAGCTGAAACTGCCACAATGCTTCGATTCCTAAACAAACGATGACCATTTCCGGGGGAAAACCGATAGCTGGCATCCACATGTAAAAGAGAGGCTTGTATAAAATCGTGAACCATCCGTTACGGACAGCAGTCCCCAAATTGAAATTATCCGAAGAGTGATGGACAATATGTGCCGCCCAAAGAATACGTATCTCGTGATTGGCCCGGTGGAACCAGTAGTAGGTAAAATCATCGGCCAACTGACACAACAACCAAACGTACCATGCATAACTGAACGATTCAAACCCTAGAAAGTTCCGACGAATTCCATCCACCATCGGATTGCACAGTTCGTAAACCGATTCAAAAAGTACGATGGCAAAGACGACCTTAAAAAGTGGGCCAATGATTGCAGATCCAATCCCCATGAAGCCACTGGCCGCTAAATCCTTCCAATTGTAAAGGTGGTCGTCCCCATGTGCCTTGCTGTACGTAAGTTCGAGTAAAATAAAGGCAATAAAAACGGGCACGCCGTATACCAGCGGGTTGGTGAAATCCATAAAAAATTTTAAGCTATTGGTTCGGTGTGTATAACTTGAGCGCCAAAATAGGGGAATAATCCCTTAAAACAAAGTAGTTTGCTCAGAACTATCATCTTTTGAATCTATTTCCTTATCAGAAAAACCTATTCGCTCTTCATCCACTACCTCAATTTCCTCAGGCGATGGTTCCTTGGGTTCTTCAAAAGGCAAAGGTTCCATTGCGTTGATATTTTTCACTTTTTCCGTGGTCAATTGATTCCCAATCGCCTTGATTCCCTTCACAGAAATAAAGCTTTCAACATCCACTTGTTGACTGGGTTTTGCTTCCTTGCCCCTTGGTTTTACAAACTCAAGTTCGATTATCGGTCGCCAATCGGTTGAGACCAGTTCCATAAAGGATTTTGGGTGCTCGGAAATCACCAGTTCCTCTTTGTTCGGATTCTCGATCAAAAAGCGCTTTAAATAATACCTTTCTTTTTCGCCTTCATAATGGACCACCGAAATCGGTTTTTTGGGATTCCACTTTTCCAAAATGATCATGTCATCATTAAAACGGGTCAGCAAATCGGGGACTATGGTCTTGACCCTTCCATTTTGATCTATGATCAACAGTAAATCATCTCCCTTGAAATCACCCAATAGCTCACCTCGTCCGTCCACATTCAAACGACTCACAACATCATCGAACCATATCTTTCTAGGTTTTAGTGTGGAAACACCTTTCTCCTTGAGTTCGATACGCTTTACGGCATATTTGGTAACCAAATTTCCTTTGGAGGCGCGACCTTTGATTAAAACGTCGGCAAAATCCAAATCCCATTTTAGCTTTTTAATACTTCCTGATTGGCGTAACAAAACCGTTACTATCTCTGCCTCACCATTTGGATTGGCGGAAAAATAGAGCACATCCGCAGAGGCTTTCCCCCCGGCCAGATGGTACATTTTATCGCGGGTTACACCGGTTACATTGAAGCGTTTAATATAGCTTGGCCCACCTTTTCCATCCTTGTAGACCATATTATAGACGGTACGGCTATCCTTTTTCTTAAAGACAGCAACGTGAAGGATGTTTTTGCCCACAAAGGTCTTGGAGTCCACTTTGGTGACCATCATCTCCCCTTTTTTGGTGAAAACAATGATATCATCAATATCGCTGCAATCAGTTACGTACTCGTCTTTTCGTAATGATGTTCCAATGAATCCCTCTTCGCGGTTTACGTAGAGTTTTGTATTTCGGATGACCACTTTGGTCGCCTCTATATCGTCGAAAATTTTTATCTCGGACTTTCGTTCGCGACCCTTCCCGTATTTCTTTTTGAGTTCCTTGAAATAATCGATGGCAAAGTCCACCAAATGCGCCAAATGATGCTTGGTCTGTGCTATTTTTTCTTCAAGACTCTCAATAAGTTGTTGTGCCTTTTCCAAATCGAATTTGGAAATACGCTTGATGCGAATTTCTGTTAAGCGAACAATGTCATCCTCGGTCACTGCCCTTTTTAGATGCTTGGTGTGTGGCTTTAGGCCTTTGTCAATAGCGGAAATAACGCCCTCCCAGGTCTCTTCTTCTTCTATATCCCGATAAATCCGGTTTTCGATGAAAATTCGCTCCAAAGATGCAAAATGCCACTGCTCTTCCAATTCGGCCAACTGGATTTCAAGCTCTGCTTTAAGCATTTCAACCGTATTATCGGTAGACCGCTCCAACATTTCCCGGACACCAATAAAGATGGGCTTATTATCTTCGATAATACATCCCAACGGTGATATGGAAGATTCACAAGCCGTAAAGGCGTACAATGCATCTATGGTCTTATCTGGGGAAATACCGCTTGGCAAATGCACCAAAATCTCCACTTCAGCGGCGGTGTTGTCCTCTATTTTCTTGATTTTGATCTTCCCTTTATCGTTCGCTTTAAGGATTGAGTCAATTAAAGAAGAGGTATTGGTTCCATAGGGTATCTCATTGATAACCAATGTATTTTTGTCAAAAGTAGATATTTTCGCCCTCACACGGACTTTCCCACCACGCATGCCATCGTTGTAGTTGGTGACATCGATGATGCCCGCTGTTGGAAAATCAGGATATAGCTTAAACCGCTGCCCCCTTAAATGCTTTATTGAAGCATCGATGAGCTCATTAAAGTTATGCGGAAGTATTTTGGTTGAAAGACCCACCGCGATTCCCTCTGCACCTTGGGCCAAAAGCAACGGGAATTTAACCGGAAGGTTAACAGGTTCTTTTTTTCGTCCGTCGTAGGAGAGTTGCCATTCGGTAATCTTCGGACTGTAAACAACTTCCAGGGCAAATTTTGAGAGTCGTGCTTCAATGTACCTTGAAGCCGCAGCACTATCACCAGTTAGAATGTTACCCCAGTTTCCCTGTGTATCGATCAACAGATCTTTCTGCCCTATTTGAACCATGGCATCGGCAATACTGGCATCACCGTGGGGATGGTACTGCATGGTGTGACCCACCACATTGGCCACTTTGTTGTACCTACCGTCATCCAATTCCTTGAGCGAATGCATGATTCTGCGCTGCACAGGTTTGAATCCGTCCTCGATGGCCGGCACCGCACGCTCCAAGATCACATAAGAGGCATAATCCAAAAACCAGTCTTTGTACATGCCCGTCACCCGGGTGAGGGATTCCGGTGAACTGTCGTGGTTTTCTAAACCTTCATCATTCAATGCTTCGTTCTCTTCCATTTAGAAGGAAATCGTTATATAGAGTTTAAAGTTGGTTTTCTTCCACTAAATCGAGTTCTACTTTTAGATTTTTTATGATGAAATCCTGTCGGTCCGGGGTATTCTTTCCCATGTAGAATTTCAACAAACTTTCGATACTCATGGCCTTGTCCAGCATTACGGGTTCCAAACGGATGTCGTCCCCAATAAAGTGCTTGAATTCATCCGGAGAAATTTCCCCCAATCCCTTAAATCGAGTTATTTCCGGTTTTCCTGATAGTTTTTCAATGGCATTGCGTTTTTCCTCCTCACTGTAGCAATAGATGGTCTCCTTTTTGTTCCTTACCCTAAAAAGCGGGGTTTGAAGGATATACAAATGGTTTTCCTTGATCAGTTCCGGGAAAAATTGCAGGAAAAATGTAATCAGCAATAATCGGATATGCATTCCGTCGACATCGGCGTCCGTTGCGATAACAATATTGTTATACCGCAAATCTTCCATGGATTCCTCAATGTTCAATGCGGCTTGGAGTAAGTTGAACTCTTCGTTTTCATAGACAATCTTTTTGGACATGCCATAGGAATTCAAGGGTTTCCCGCGCAAACTGAATACAGCTTGGGTATTTACATCCCTTGACTTGGTAATAGAACCAGAAGCTGAATCACCCTCAGTGATAAACAAGGTGGTTTCCAGCCTTCGATCTTTTTTCATATCCTGGAGATGGATGCGACAGTCACGCAGTTTCTTATTGTGCAAGCTTGCTTTTTTTGCACGCTCCCTGGCCAATTTTCGTATTCCGGATAGTTCCTTACGTTCCTTTTCAGCTTGTACAATTTTTCGTTGTAGCGCTTCCGCGGTCTCAGGGTTTTTATGGAGATAATTATCCAGATATCTCCCAATAAAATCATTTATATACGTCCGGACCGTTGGCAAATTTCCACCCATATCCGTCGAACCCAGCTTGGTCTTCGTTTGACTTTCGAAAACAGGCTCCATCACTTTGATGGAAGTCGCAGAGATTATCGATTTTCTGATATCGGAAGCATCATAGTTCTTACTGTAGAAGTCCCGAACTGTCTTTACGATGGCTTCCCGAAACGCCGCTTGATGCGTTCCGCCCTGTGTGGTATGCTGTCCATTCACGAAGGAATGGTACTCCTCACTGTATTGGGTTTTGCTATGCGTAAGCGCGACTTCGATATCATCCCCTTTTAAATGAATGATAGGGTACAGAAAGTCCTCCTCATTGTTATAATCTTCTAGTAAATCCTTTAATCCGTTATCCGAATGGAATTTTTCCCCATTGAACACGATGGTGAGTCCTGGATTGAGGTACACATAGTTTTTGAGCATGCGCTCCACATACTCGTTGCGGTATCTATACTTTTTGAAAATGGATTCGTCCGGAGTAAAGCTAACCTTGGTCCCCCTACGGCGAGAGGTCTCATCCAACATTTCTTCATTGACCAAGTTCCCAGTATTGAACTCGGCGGATTTGGATTTACCATCTCGGGTGGATTCTACCTTGAAAAAAGTCGACAAGGCATTGACAGCCTTGGTTCCTACCCCATTCAATCCCACAGACTTTTTAAAAGCACGGGTATCGTACTTTCCACCGGTATTCATTTTGGAAACCACATCGACCACCTTTCCAAGTGGGATTCCCCTACCGTAGTCCCGAACATGCACTGTATTTTCCCTGATGTTTATCTCGATGGTCTTTCCGGCACCCATTACAAATTCATCGATACAATTGTCGATGACCTCTTTTAAAAGGATATAGATGCCATCATCCGCAGAAGAGCCGTCACCCAATTTCCCAATGTACATCCCGGGACGCATACGGATATGCTCCTTCCAATCCAGCGAACGAATGTTTTCTTCTGTATATTGGGTCTGTGCCATTAGTTAATGGTTAATCCTCGCTAATATAAAATTTAGCCTTAAAAATAAAAGTACCGCGCAGGGAAAGTAATCAACAAGCACTGTTGATATACCTATAAAACAGAAAGCAGGGTTTACACGTTGAACCTAAAATGCATCACATCGCCATCCTGTACTACATACTCTTTTCCTTCCACACGCATACGGCCTGCCTCCTTTACCTTGGTCTCACTTCCATGTTTTACATAATCCGCATAGGAAATCACTTCAGCGCGAATGAATCCTTTTTCAAAATCGGTATGGATAACACCAGCCGACTGCGGTGCGGTAGCTCCCACAGGGATGGTCCAGGCACGAACCTCCTTGGGTCCAGCAGTGAAATAGGTTTCAAGATTCAACAGTCGATATGCCCCACGGATCAATTTTGAGGAACCAGGCTCGGTAAGTCCCAAATCTTCAAGAAAAAGTTGACGCTCTTCATACGTTTCCAGTTCCGTGATGTCCGCTTCTGTTCCCACAGCCAAAAAAATGACTTCCGCATTTTCATTGGCCACGGCTTTTTTAACTTGTTCCACGTAGGCATTACCTTCTGCTGCTGCACCTTCATCCACATTGCAAACATACAGTACCGGTTTATCGGTAATTAACTGCAGGGGTTTCACATAGGCCGTTCGATCGTCTTCGGCAACCGAAATCGCCCTGATGGACTTTCCTGCTTCCAGGCCTTGTTTCAAGGTGTTTAATACTGCTTCTTCCTTTAGGGCATCTTTGTTTCCGGTTTTTGCAGCACGTTTTACTTTGTCCAGTTTCTTTTCCACGCTCTCCAAGTCCTTCAACTGCAATTCCATATCAATGGTCTCTTTATCCCGAATGGGGTCAACCGATCCATCCACATGGACGATGTTGTCGTTATCAAAGCATCGCAGTACGTGCAATATGGCATCGGTTTCACGAATATTGCCCAAAAACTGGTTTCCAAGTCCCTCACCTTTACTGGCACCCTTCACCAAACCTGCAATATCGACAATCTCCACGGTTGCCGGTATAACTCGTTCTGGATTGACCAGTTCTTCCAATTTCTCTAACCGTTGATCAGGAACATTTACCACACCTATGTTGGGTTCAATGGTGCAAAATGGGAAATTTGCACTTTGTGCTTTTGCGTTTGAAAGGCAATTGAACAGGGTGGATTTCCCTACATTGGGAAGTCCGACAATACCAGCTTTCATCTAAAGTGTTTTTTGAGGCTGCAAATATAAGCTGAAGTTTCGGATGGCAAGCAATGATTTTGAAGGTTAAAATCCTTTGAGCAGCAAGTATCCAGCTAGGGCAATAACAGCAATAATACCTAAAATGGCAATTACTGAAAGTAAACAGCCAGCCTGCTTCCAAAATCCGTTGTATGCTTCTTCCTTTTCCGGCATAAAAAACCCGAATCTGTGGGATTCGGGCTAAGTTAACTGTTTTTCTTCCTTATCCATCAGGGTGCATAAACTTCTGTTTGCCCAATAGCTCGTCCTCTGACTCAACCCTATCTTCGTCAGGAACACAGCAATCCACTGGACATACAGCCGCACATTGGGGTTCTTCATGGAAGCCCATGCACTCCGTGCATTTATCAGGAGCGATATAATATATTTCATCACTTATGGGAACTTGTACCTCGTCCGCGTTTACGGCCTTTCCATCTGGAAGTACCACATCTCCAGTCAATGAGGTTCCGTCACTGTAGCGCCATTCATCAGCTCCCTCATAAATTGCGGTATTGGGGCACTCAGGCTCGCAGGCACCGCAATTGATACATTCGTCTGTTATGATAATTGCCATAATTTTCTTTTCCTTTGTGCCGAAGTACCTTCGGCATGCTACTTTTATACAAAAATAAACCCTACCAAATTAGTATACAAATATAATGGCGGTACATGACCAAAGATTGAAAGCTTTTGTTAAACTTGGAAGTTTTATCCAGAATTTTTGTGAAAATGATAATGCGGATACAACCCAAGAGCAAGCTGAATTTGAGAAGGTCGTGCGAACTGCCCAGTTGCACAATCCATGGTTTACTAAGGAAAACATTTTACATGCATTACAGTATTGGGCCCAATTGCTTACCGAAAAGAATCTGAGTCAATGGCTTTCTAATTACGATTTTGATCAAGTGATAAATCCGAAAACCATCGGTGTAGTCATGGCTGGGAATATTCCATTGGTGGGGTTTCACGATTTTATTTGCGTGCTACTTTCTGGCAACAAGATTTTGGTCAAGCTTTCTTCCAACGACACCCAGTTACTTCCTTTTCTGTATACCTATTTGACGAAACAAGAACCCTCTTTAGAGGGTGCCGCAGTATTT
Source organism: Allomuricauda sp. (assembly GCA_028284725.1). Lineage (GTDB taxonomy): Bacteria > Bacteroidota > Bacteroidia > Flavobacteriales > Flavobacteriaceae > Flagellimonas. The sequence continues at coordinate 22,815 of JANQRD010000246.1, forward strand.
GTGGAGGGCAAATTCGATAGTTTTGATGCCGTGATTGCCACTGGAAGCAATAACACCAGCAGGTATTTCAAATATTATTTTGGGAAGAAACCCAATATCATCAGAAAAAATCGCAATGCCGTGGCCATTTTAACGGGCAAGGAATCACCCCACCAACTCGAAGCTTTGGGAGAGGACATTTTTAGGTACTACGGATTGGGCTGTAGGAATGTAGCAAAAATCTATGTTCCTAAAGGCTACGATTTTGATGTCTTCTTCAAGGCAATTTTTTCACTAAAGGATATCATCCACCAAACCAAATACGCCAACAACTACGATTACAACAAGGCAGTCTACCTGATGAGTGACTTTAAAATTTTGGATAATGGGTTCCTGATCTTAAAAGAGGATGAAAGCTTTTCCTCTCCTATCGCGTCCCTATTTTATGAGTATTATGACGACCTATCGGTGCTCCAAAAAGAATTGTTGAATCGAAAAGAAGATATCCAATGTATAGTTTCAGATGGTATTTTTCCATATGAGGTGGCCTTTGGTGAAACACAGCACCCCAAATTGCACGACTATGCCGATGGAGTGGACACTATGGATTTTCTGTTAAAGCTTTCCTAGTTTTCAGCCCATTCAAACCCGTTTTCAAATCCAAGTTTTTTTAAGACCTTTACCGCTTAATTAAAAAACACCGAGTCCTTCCAAAATGATTCCATTTCATAATAGGAAGGTAAGGTTGGAATCTGATAAAGCACACATGAAAAAGCACAATTTTAGCGCAGGGCCCTGTATTTTGCCGCAAGAGGTGATGCAAAAAGCATCCGAAGCCGTGGTCGAATTGGACGGGATTGGCCTTTCCCTTATTGAAATATCACATCGAAGTAAAGAGTTCGTGGCCATTATGGAAAAAGCCCGTTCCCTAGCTTTGGAATTATTAGGACTCGAAGGCAAGGGATACCAGGCGTTGTTTCTTCAAGGTGGGGCGAGTACACAATTTATCATGGCCGCCTACAACCTTTTGGAAAAGAAGGCGGGTTACATCAATACAGGAACCTGGAGCCTTAAAGCCATAAAAGAGGCGCGATTGTTCGGTGAAATTGTTGAGGTAGCCTCCTCCCAAGATCAAAATTTCAACTATATCCCCAAAGGTTACACGGTACCAAAGGATTTGGATTATCTCCATTTGACCTCCAACAATACCATTTTTGGAACCCAGATCAAGAAATTTCCAAAAACCGATGTACCCTTGGTGTGCGATATGAGTTCAGATATTTTCTCCAGACGAATGGATTTTTCAAAATTTGATTTGATCTATGCCGGAGCGCAAAAAAATATGGGGCCTGCGGGAACCACTCTGGTCGTGGTCAAGGAAGATATTTTGGGAAAAGTTTCCCGAAAAATCCCTTCCATGTTGGACTACAAAGTACATGCAGGCAAGGATAGTATGTTCAATACCCCTCCCGTTTTTGCGGTCTATGTGTCCATGCTGACTATGCAATGGCTGAAGGATTTGGGTGGTATTGAGGCCATTGAGGAAATCAACGAACGTAAGGCCAATCTTATCTACTCCGAAATAGAGTTGAATCCTGTCTTCTCCGGCTTCGCCGCAAAAGAGGACAGATCCATCATGAACGCAACATTTAATATCACGGACGAGACGCTAAAAGACAGCTTCGACGAAAAATGCAAGGAAGCGGGTATCAATGGCATTAACGGGCACCGATCTGTTGGGGGCTATCGAGCGTCCATGTACAACGCACTTTCTTTGGAAAGCGTTGGGGTTTTGGTCGATATTATGAGTGAAATGGAAAAGAAAGGATAAGGAATGGGTAAAGTTTTAGCGAATGACGGGCTGGCCCAATCTGGAATTGACATTTTACAAAAAGAAGGTTTCGAAGTTCTTACCACCAAAGTTGCACAGGAACAATTGGCGAACTTCATCAATGGTAATGATGTGACCGCACTTTTGGTTCGAAGTGCCACGGAGGCCAAAAAAGAGTTGGTCGATGCCTGCCCTAACCTAAAATTAATAGGTCGTGGCGGTGTCGGCATGGACAATATCGACATCGAGTACGCCAAATCCAAGGGAATCCATGTCATCAATACACCAACTTCTTCTTCCGCTTCTGTGGCTGAGTTGGTCTTTGCCCATTTGTTTAGCGGGGTTAGATTTTTATACGATTCCAACCGAAATATGCCTTTGGATGGGGACAGCAAGTTCAAACAGCTTAAGAAAAGCTATGCAGGAGGCATAGAGCTAAGAGGTAGGACCATTGGTATCATTGGCTTTGGAAGAATTGGCCAAGAGGTGGCGAAAATGGCGCTTGGTCTGGGCATGAAAGTGCTGTTCAATGATCATAATACAACTAAAGCTTCGCTTGAAGTTTCCTTTTTTGATGGACAAACTGTCTCATTCAATTTGGAGAACAGTAGTTTGGGGGATGTATTAAAGCATTCTGACTTTATCAGCGTCCATGTCCCTGCACAAAAAGACTATGTTTTGGGCAAAAATGAATTTGAAATGATGAAAAATGGCGCTGGGGTCATAAATGCTTCAAGAGGCGGGGTTTTAGATGAAGTAGCGCTGATCGATGCCTTGGAAAAAGGTAAAATCTCCTTTGCTGGCCTAGATGTTTTCGAATCGGAGCCAAGTCCTGAAATTCGAATCTTGATGCATCCAAAAATATCCCTATCACCTCATATTGGTGCCTCCACAAAAGAAGCTCAGGATAGAATTGGTGTCGAACTGGCGGAACAAATTGTAAAACTGCTGAAGTAATCCAGTTTTTTGGGTGGTATGCACGTTACGCTTACCTTTTTTTGTACATTGTGACCCTAACTAAACACTAATTAACATGTCTGGATTATTGGATTTATTGAATAGCCCAATGGGCAAACAATTGGTCAGCGGAGTAGCAGGCCAGACCGGTCAATCGGAAAGTAATACGGCTGACGTATTGGGTATGGCCATGCCCCTTTTAATGGGCGCCATGAAGCGAAATACATCGACTCCTGGAGGTGCACAGGGATTGATGAATGCACTCTCTTCAAAACATGATGGAAGTATTCTTGATGACCTAGGAGGTCTTTTTGGAGGAGGAGTGGACCAAGGTGTTATGGATGACGGTGCTGGGATTTTGGGACATATTTTTGGTTCCAAACAACCTCAGGTGGAAAATGCTTTGAGCAGTAAATCTGGAATTGATGCCGGCTCCATTTCGCAAATACTAAAGATAGCCGCTCCAATCCTTTTGGGTTATCTTGGAAAACAGACTCGACAACAGAATGTAAGTAGCCCGGATGCATTGAATGGATTTCTGGGTGGCCTTATGGGTGGCGGACGAAATGCCAACAAGCAGCAGTCCCTTATCGAAACTTTCCTGGATTCGGATGGTGACGGAAGCGTTATCGACGATCTAGCCGGAATGGTACTGAACAGCAGCGGACAGAAAAAAGGTGGCCTCGGCGGATTGCTCGGTGGTCTTTTTGGAAAATAGAACCCCCCTCTTAACTTTATTTAACAGGCCATTTGGAATCCCAAATGGCTTTTTTTGTAATTTAAACTTATGAAAAAGAAAGTTTATCAATTAGTATCCATCTTTGCCCTTGTCCTTTTTGTGGCCAGCTGTGGTGCAAGCAAGACATCTGATTTGGATATCAGTGCAAGGGAAAAGCAATATTTTGACCTTAAGGAGGAAGATGCTGTAGCTGTGGAGGTTTCCAATGATAGTGTTGAATACGAAATCATTATCCTGGAGCCCGGATTTTTTAATTGGTTGCAGAGTATTGCCAGGCCTGAGGGGTATTATTCCCAAAGTTTTTTGGAAAGTAGGAACAACATCATGGTTATAAATTGGAACCAACGTGTGTTGCAGCCTAACCTCTTTAATCCCAATCTGTACGAATTGCAAATCAATTATGATCCAAGCATTGATTACGGCTACGAAGTAAACTACAAGCTGTACAATTACTTCATTTATTTCCAAAGAAAATACGGCCAACGGTTAGGGCCTTTTATTCCACGGATTTAATATCTTATTTTTGCCATCGAATTTATTGCGATGGAGAAAATAAAAAGACGCTGGGACATCCTTAAAAACTGGCAGTTGGTGTTCCCTATTTTGGGAACTATATTGGTGGCGGTTACAGCCTACACCTTAGCACGGAGGTTTTTGCATGCCTTTGAACTCAACAACATCTATTGGGAATGGGTTTTTACCCTTTCTGTTGCCGCTTTGCTTCATTTCGCTATGATACGTTTTTTCCTCTGGTGCTTTAAAAAGCTTAGCAATAAATGGATTGTGCAATATCGATGGGAAATGATAGCCATCTTCATTGTTTTTGCCATAACTGGCAGCATCTCGGCAAAATTGGCGAAGCCAATCACCCATTATATTGGGTTGGAACAAGAATCCGTGGGAGGATGGATCTATTGGCCCGTCCGAATTCTCATAATCTTACCTATCTATCAAGTGCTGTTGGTACTCTTTGGATGGCTGTTTGGCCAGTTCACATTCTTTTGGAATTTTGAGAAAAAGATGCTCAAACGCATGGGATTGGGATTTTTAATCCGCTAAACATTATGAATTCCTTAACATAAGTAGTTTCATCAAAAAACTTAGCTTTGCGGTTTATGGCGGTGAAAAAAAATGTTTGTTCCCTAGTATTGCTCGCCTTGATTGCACTCAAGGTTTCCGCTGCTGCCCTACATATTTATCTGCATCATGGGCACGAAGATGAACATATGGAAGTTTGCGAGCTTTGCGAACATGCCATGTATAATCAAAATATTGAGTTTTCGACTCCAGTAGAGTTCCACAATTTAGAAGTAGATTACTCGCCTACCTTTTGTCAACTGGAGAATAGCTATGACATTATTTTTATAAAATTACCGGTCGATAATACTCGTTTTGGTAGACCGCCTCCTTCCCTAGTCTAGCGATTTTTAAAACCAGACCCTCAGTAAAGATTGACCATGGGATGAACCATGTGCAATTATACTTTCATGAAATTCTTTTCAATTCAGATACATCAATGTAAACAAAAGTTATTGAGGCGTGGAATGATAGTCGTTCAGATGAAATGATGGATGGTAGTGTATGTAGAAGTTGGAGTCAATGAAAAACAAATTCAGTAAATAATCATCCATAACGAATAAAAAGACACATAATACTATAAAATAAAATTTTCAATTGCGAATCTTAATGAAGCTGCAGCTTCCCATATTATTTTTTAAACTTATTTGGTCAGTACCCATAATTGCCCAAAATGAGCCTTGCACCTATTCGGTTAGTGGAAAGGTATTGGATGCCGATACCGAAGAGCCCGTGCCCCAGGCTGTGATTAAAGTTAGCGGCACAGAAAAATATACCACTACCGATATAGATGGTAATTTTAAGATTGATGGGCTGTGTTCAAAAAAGAATACTCTTATTATTTCATGCATAGGCTATGCTGATTCAACAAAAGACCATGAACACGATTCGGAGATACACTTTTATTTGACCGAAGAGGTTACAAGCTTGGAGGAAGTAACCATTCAAGCGCAACGGGCTAGGGAAAAAGGCACTGAGACCATTTCACAGGTTACCATAGGAAAAGCGGAAATTGCCAGCAATCCAACCCAATCATTGGCGGCCGCCTTATCACAGCAACAGGGGGTTACCTTCACATCTACCGGTACCAATGTCCAATTACCCGTTATTCATGGTTTGTACGGCAACCGAATCCTAGTTTTGAACAATGGCCTAAAACATGGCTTTCAAAATTGGGGAACAGATCACGCCCCGGAAATCGATATTGCCGCTGCAAACAGCATAACCGTGGTAAAGGGTGCTGCTGGGGTAAGATATGGCCCAGAAGCGCTGGGCGGGGCCATTATAATTGAACCCAATCCCTTACTCCTAAATAATTCATTATATGCCGAGCTTGGTACTGGATACCAAACCAATGGTCGCGGATATAATGCCAATCTGGAAGTAGGAAGGGGTTCAGAAAACTGGAGCTATTTTGCCAATGGAAACTACACGAGAATTGGTGATCGCAACGCTCCTGATTACAGTCTGACCAATTCAGGGAAAGAAGAAAAAGCGTTTAGCTTTGGCGTACTTCACCATCTTGACAAGTGGGATTTTAAGGTTAACTATAGTTTTGTGGACCAAAACTTAGCGCTTTTAAGAACTTCCATAGCAACTAGCCCCGATGCGTTTATCAGAGCCATTAACTCCGATGAACCGGTTATAATAAACCCGTTTTCCTATGATATCAACCAACCAAATCAGACGACGCAACATCATTTGGCCAAGGCAGAAGTCAACTGGTGGTATACTGATGGGGCAAGACTGAGTTTAGTAGGAGGAGTACAACTAAATAGAAGGGATGAGTTTGATGTAAGAAGAAATGCAGAACTACCCATCATAGATCTTGATTTGTTGACCTACGACTACCAATTGGAATGGAAACATCCCAAATGGCACGGATTGGACGGCCTGGTTGGGGTTCAATATTTCAGCCAAAACAATGACAACAATCCCGGTACCCAAACCACTCCTTTTATTCCTAATTACAATACCGATAGGTTTAGCGCTTTTGCCATTGAAAGTTTAACGTTTGGAAGGAACACTCTGGAAGCAGGGGTTCGGTTCGATTTTGAGACCAATGATGTAA
>JANQRD010000172.1 GCA_028284725.1 Allomuricauda sp.
AGCTACAATTTTAATTTTGATAGGAACAAAATGCTCTGCGATTCAGAAAACCTTGATGATTGCTCTATTCTACAAATCAATGACGCTGAGAATTATGTACGCTATCATTTGGTAACACTGCTGGAAAAAATCAGGAAATCCAATACGAACAACCAACTGAAATCCATAATCCTGGGCTGTACACATTATCCCTATTTGAGCTCTGAGATTAAAATGGTATTGGAAGAGCTGTATAATTATAGGGCAGTCGAAGGAAAGTACCGCTATAGGGCTTTTATGGCCAAGGACATTCAATTAATAAACCCCGCGGTGGATACGGCTAAGGAACTGTATGCTTTTTTGAAAGAACAGGCCCTACTCAACAAGAATGGGGACATGGGAGATAGCGAATTCTACATAAGTGTAGCCAATCGGCATAACGAAAACAATATAATCGGCACTGATGGGCGGTTTCCGTATGATTTTAAATATGGGCGAAATGCGGGTGAGATTCAAGAATATACCAAAATCGTTCCTTTTAGTAGAAGAAACATCTCGGAGGATATACTATTGCGTATCAAAGAACAGATACCGCGCGTTTACGAACTTATGCAAAATTTCAATAAATCAAGTGCAAAGACACAAAGTTTGGCTAAGAAGGACAAGATATGATTTCAATTAACGCCACAAAAGTTCGTATCAACAAGATTTTGGCTCCCTGCCAATTGTATGGATATGTTGGGTGCTGCGTAAAGGTTCGTTTTATGTTTTCTCCTGAGGTATTGTGAAGTTATCTATGTGTTGTTGAATCATGGCTTGTTCTTAATCAAAAAGATGACCGCGGAACAGAACAGTGGGCAAGTAGTTACATCGAGCCAAATCGAAAAAAAACATTCTAATTGTTGGACCATCGGTATGGGCTAAAAAATCGAGTATTTTAACTTTAGAAAGAGTTACTTACGTCCATAGCCCTATCCGCCCCATTCATTAACAGGCAGGTAAATCAAAAAGAAAACATCAAATGTGCATTGCGGTCAATTTAACAATTTCTAGTACCACAATGAATTCGTAAAAGGGTTTGAGTAATTAGCCGTTTCAAAGGAAGTGCATCTAACACTCAAATGTCCACTAATTTTGCTGGCCGAATACTTTCGCTATTTCCTGCTGTTACTTTTACTCCGGATGAGCTTCCAAAAATTCAAAGATTGTCTTAAAAATCAATTGAAATTGCTCCTCAGTAAACCCAAGATGCTTTCCTTCTTTCAGGGTCAACAGTCTATTTTTTGCACCGACACTTTCCAGCATCTCATGGAGTGATTGAGCCTGGTCATATGGAGTAATCGAATCTAAATCTCCTTGAATGGTCAATACTGGTGGGGCATTTTCGGTGACATAGTGAATTGGAGAATATTTTTTTGAAATTTCAGATAACTTATCATCATCTCCTATCCAATCCAACACAAAGTTTCCGTCTGGGTGATTAGCGTTTAGGTAGGCTTCTATCTTTTCAATGTCCGTAACACCATACCAATTAATAATGGCTTGAACGGTGATTTTATCCCCTATATAAGAAGGATGACTATCTGGTACGCTGTTGACCAACCCTGCCAGTAATGCTAGATGACCTCCAGCGGATGCTCCTGAAACCACAATCTTATCCGTATCAAAACTATATGCTTCAGCATTGTCCGCAATCCATTTCATGACCAACAACACATCCTCAGCTGCATCTGGAGCTGTTCCAACACCTCTTCGGTATTCCATGTTCACCACGTTCCAACCTCTTTCTAAAAAATGTGCGAAGAACCATGCATCCGTTTCTTTATTACCAAAACGCCAACCACCTCCGTGAATCCAAACCAAAGTGGGTTTCTTATCTTCACTTCGCTTGAACCACGTCGGTTCTCCTTGATGGGTTCCATGAGTGTATATATCCAACCGTTGGGCTGGGTCACTGCCATATGCAACATCCATTTCCATACTGTAATGATGTGCCCAAAATTTGGTAAGTGGTTCCTGATTTTGTTCTTGAGATACAACTTTCTCGTCTTTTGTTGTTTGCTTACAGCTTATTTGAAAAAAACAAACACCGATTAGAATAATGACGATTCTGAATTTCATACAACTTGTTTTATCTGGTGCAAAGAAAAAGACAAGGCAGCTCCCCACTAGTGTCAATTTGTAGAATGAATGGTCATTTTGGGTACATGGGGTCAAAATCATTACATAAGCAAAAACAATAGTAACATCATATTTCCACTTTGGCTATCTTTTCAGTTTGTTAGTGATGGCTGATTTTACTTTCAAGTAGAAACATACAGCATCGTCTAAACTTGGGTTTGAAACACCAATAAAACCGTAGTACCATTGGAGGCAAAGAAATATAATTTTGTTCGGAGAAAATACCACAGGGAATTCTTGTTGGACTGTGTCTTCTTTTCCGAAACAGGCCGTAGGGTGCATCTTGGGAAACCTTTCCGTTATGACTTCCATGGTCTTTTTATACAGAATCAGGGAAAGGCAAAAATTGACATCGAAGATGAAACATACCAATTGGACAAAGGCTGTTTCGTATTTATTCGGGCGAACCAAGTAAGGAAATGGGTTGCAGTAAGCCCTGATTTCTCGGGGTATCTATTAATTTTTGAGAATGAGTTCATCGAAACTTTTTTCAATGACAATCTATTTGTTCATCGGTTTCAATTCTTACATACCAACAGTCCACCATTACTAAGGAGCGATGAATCTTTTTTACTGGAGCAAACCGATAGTTGCAAAAAGATAATGTTAGAACTGGATAACCTTCAAGATGATAGTCATCACTATATAAGGTCTCTCCTATACAATATATTGATACAGGTCAACAGGCGATACATCTCAAGTTACAATCTATCCAATAAACTATACCAAGACAGTTTGTCTCTTCGCTTCAGGAAAGCTCTGGAAGGAAACATAAAAACCATACAAAGAGTAGAAGATTATTCGCAATTGCTTAAAGTAAGCCGTAGTCAGCTCAATAGGTCCGTGAAAAGGACTTCTGGAAAGTCGGCTTCCGAAGTTATCAGAGAGAGGCTGCTCACGGAAATCAAACGCGATTTGTTGTACTCGGACAAGAATATCTCAGAGATTGCCTATGATATGGGGTTTTCCGATAATTCTAATTTTGTCCGCTTCTATAAGACCCATACCGGACAAACCCCTAATGGGTTTCGCACAAGCCGTGCAAAATGACCATTCATTCTACAAATTGACTACAACCGCCTAAAGGAACAGCCATAACTTAGCTTCAGCAAAAAATTGTTGAAAGCAATGAATAAAATTACAGTGATTTTCCTACTTCCGCTTTTTGTGTTAACGATAAGCCCAAGTATTGCCCAGGTCACTCCACCAGAAGCAGATATAATAGAATTTGAGCGTTTAAAAAAAATCAAAGAACCCTATGAACTTGGAGTCGATTCCAAACCCAAAGAAGGGGCTCCCACAGGTGCATTAACTAAATACGTTTGGAAAAGTGAACATATATACCCTGGAACCAAGAGGGATTACTGGATTTACGTGCCAAAGCAGTACGATCCCTCGAAACCGGCATCACTAATAATATTTCAGGATGGTGACATATATCTTGACCTTACTGACCGGTCCCCCGGCATAAATCCAACCGTTGTGCTCAACAACCTTATTGATGAAGGAGAGATTCCGGTAACAATCGGGCTTTTTATCACCCCAGGCGATGTCGGACCTGGTACGCCATATCGAGGTGGTACTACAAACAGAAGTTTTGAATATGATTCAACAACAGACCTTTATTCAAGATTTTTGTTGGAGGAAATGGTCCCTGAAATCAAAAGAAATTACAACATCACTGGCAATCCGGCTGGGAGAATATTGGTTGGTTTCAGTTCAGGCGGACTATGCGCCTTCAATGCCGCCTGGCATAGGCCGGATGAATTCGGGAACGTAATAAGCCACTGTGGAAGCTTTGCCGATATAAGAGATGGTCACGAATATCCATCCTTGGTCAGAAGAAATCCGAAGAAACCAATTCGTGTTTTCCTTCAATCCGGCAGTCAGGATATCAACGTTATCTGGGGGAATTGGCCACTGGCCAACCAACTAATGGCGAATGGGTTGGAATACGCAGGATACGATTACAAATTTGTATTCGGGGATGGTACGCATTCTCTGCGTCACGGCGGACAGCTTTTTCCGGATACCCTCAGATGGATTTGGCGTGATTACCAAAAAGGTGATTAGTCATAATGGTGTCCTCATAAACTTAAACCAGAACACAAGTGTTTTTGAAAAACAAAGATCAATGAGAAAAATTGTCATTATACTATTATTTATAGGTCAGACCCTATCTGCCCAACAAAACGGTAAGTACCCCATAGCCTCAGATGTTGAAAGCCTTTCGGGGATTTTATCCGCAGCCTACGACGCAATCTCAGGAGAAGAAGGAACTCTACGCCAACTGGAAAGAATCAAATCACTATACGCGCCAAACGGAATTATTTCCAAAAACTCTGTCAATAATGGCATTGTAGACAGAGAAGTGATGAATCTGGATGAATTTCATAAAGGGTTCGCCAATCAACGTGAATATTCATTTTATGAGGAGGAAATAAATAGAGAAGTCAGGATTTTTGGAACGATAGCCACTGTTTGGAGTACCTATCAAATACGGAACGAGAAAAACGGGCCGATAAAAAGCCGGGGAATCAACAATATTCAACTTCACTTTAAAGACAACAGATGGTGGATTCTTTGTTGGAGTTGGGATGTCGAGAAAGAGAATAACAAGATTCCTTCAACTTTTGATTCCCACTGAAGAATATTAAAAGCTGGTCAAAGCACAGTATGCTCTCATTTAATATGGTTTCCAAAACAAATGTTTTATAATGCTTTTTTCCACACGCTAGAAGGAGGGTTTCGAAATCCCAGCCTTTTTGCAAGCCAGCTTTATCTGTAGATTTCTTTTGTCATAAGGATATTTTGCATAGTGATATTTTTCAATTGTTTCCTTTTTAGAGCCTTTCCCTCGTCCTTGAGCTACACCGATCTGGGCAGGTTTTTGACTTTGATGATCGAGGATCTTACTATTTGGGATTGCAGTTTTCACGGGAGGCTCGTTCACGTATCCGGGAAATTGAGTATGGGGACAATCAATATGATTGGGACCTTTTTATAGATTCCTTTAAAATTGCGGCCCTTGATGCCCTAGCCGATACCGGAAGGTTGATTTTGAGGAAGAGGTTATTTATTTGGGTCCGGACAGGTTGTGCAGTACATATCAATTCACTCAAGTTGGTGACTCTTATACAGCGAACATAACCAATCTTGGTTTTGATGCTATCGCAAGAGACCCTAATACCAATTCAAATATTATCTTCACTGTTCTTATACCCAATCTATGTGTTGGGGTTCCAAGCGCATGGACAACTGAAGCAGGAATCGGAAGGGAATTTGCAGCAGCGTACAATTTTGCCCTAGCCGAATTATTTACATTGTTGAACACCATTGAACCTGATGTATCAGTGACGTCAGAATGGGCGGCAGGAACGCTGGCGGATCTTATTGCTTTGAACATCAATGCGCTTTTTTTGGATGAATTCTTAAGTGTGGGGGGATCCGCGGCGGCTGTCCCTACCTATTGCCCTGGTGTTCCAATCACTGACGCCCAGTGGTGCGACTAATTCCTTGGTTGATAACAAAATCTCAAGACAGCTAAATGGATTTTTACTTTTTAGGTATTTTGTACTTTAATTGAGTTTCAGCTAAGTACTTGAAGTTGGTAACAAGTTATAAGTAGTATGGGCGGACTATTTTCCAAAGGGGACAACCGGTCGCAAAAAGAATTTGGAATGGACAAAGTAATCATATCGAATAAAATTTTGCGGATTGTGATGTTACTGTCCATAGCAGCACTTTTGCCAATAAATAATGTATATTCACAAGACATAAATACCATAGTGCTGCCTACAAGTGAAAGGGCGAATTATCTGGATGAGAGTTTTTTTGATAAGGTCATCGAGGTTAAGGTGACATTAAATGAGACTATCAGTATTAACGGTATGGAACTTGATACCATCGACCAAGTTGCCCCAACCATAATGAAAATTGACAAAAGTTCCGATATCATCGATGTATTCCGTTCGAAAGTGGTTCTCAGCGCGGACAAGAATCTTCCGTATTCCATAATTGGAAATATTAAGAAAGAACTTGAAGGAACTTATAAAAAACATCTCTTCTATAAGAAGATTGCAAAGGATGCAAATAAGGGATTTGGATTTGAGTTCAGTAAGAATTTCAACCACAAGTTGCCTGTCGATAGCGATGGTTTAAACCAAAAAGATGGTAATTACAAAATAACAAAAATCCATGGGGAGGACTGGTTACAACCTAACCAAATCCCTTCGATTATCGATGACAGAGATAGAATTGTAAGAGCACTTTATAGCAATGACACGATTGAACTAGAGAAAATTGCCCAAAAATTTGTTTTCCAGCGCATAACGCTTTTAAATGATCAAAGTTTTAAATACCATGGTAAGACTTATGAACTTGAAGACCTGACCCTATTGACTGAAGTGATAAATGCAGGAGCCTTAGTTTTGGTACTGTTTGCTGACAAGTTCAAATACAGTGATTATATCAGGTTTTTAGAGTACAAAAACGAAATGTTTGAAGTAATTGAGGATAAAAAGTTATTTAAAGGAGCGTTTATTGAAATTCCAAAAGATTTGGAAGTAGTTCTATCATTTTTGGACAATGAAACTCGATGACATCATCCTCCAATGTTCGCGTTAGCTCGATTGAACCTCTATTGATGACATATATGGGTATTGCGCCTTGTTGACTGGGAATAACAGGTTTTTCAGTGGGGAGTAATTAGACGGTTTGTGCGCGTGTTTGGCCTGTCCGCAAAAATCATGACATAGCTCAGCGAAAAAGGTGGTCCGAATGCTACCCCATATTGTAAATAGATGTCATGAATATGCATTTGACAATATTAATACCTAAAGGAACTCCTCCACCGGGTTCGGGAGATTTGGGAGAATACCCATTTGAATGGTGGCATTTATTACTCTTGTTTTCAACCTTTGTCCTGGGACTTCTCTATAATCAATATGTTCACAAAAACAAGTTTAAATAAACAATTATAAGAAATAGCGTATCGGTTTAAGTCAATCATGCTTGCCAACTACGTAATTTTTAAGTAAATTGAACCATTATTATTAATATTGGTTCATTATGGGCGTAATTCGAAAATCAATAACATTTACTGAACAACAAGATGCTTTTGTTAAAAGCTTGATAGAGCAGGGCTTCTATACCAATGACAGCGAATATATCCGTGATATCATCCGAAAGGATCAAGAGCGTCGAAAGCGTATCGTGGACCTGAATGATGCTTTAATAGAGGGCATGGAGAGTGGTCCAACGGATGCAACAATAGATAGTATTTGGGAAGAGGCCATAAACGAGCACAATGTCAAAGAATAAATATGTCATCAGTGCAAGGGCGAAAGAGGATATCAAATCCATTGCCAAATATACTATCGAGAACTTTGGCCTGGCCCAATCGTTGAAATATGCAAAGGGCCTTGGGGAGGTCATGCAACAACTGGCACAGAATCCAGAACTCGGCAGGAGATATGTGGCCATCAAAAATCAAATGTTGCTCAGATATCGCTTCAAATCACACGTCATCTTCTATCATAAGGACGGGAAAGATGTTTTCATCGTCAGGGTCTTGGGCGGTAGAATGGACTTTCCCAAACACTTGAAATAAATTTAACAACAATGGCTCCATGAAAAATATAATGACTATGGCTACCATTATCATGTTAATTCTAGCGGCCATGATAATCTACTTGGAGATGCAAAGGGAAAGCATTTTCAACCCCCCGAACATCACGGGTGTTGGATTCATAGTACTGGCAGCGGTATTTGCACTTTGGAGGAAGCACGTATAACAATACATGTAACTCCTTAAAGGTTAGAGAAGTTCAAACAAACGATTCATTAAAACTGTGTAAAAGGTCAATTCAAGTGGTAACCATCTCGTTGACCCCGTCCAAGACCTTGTCCTCAAAATCCTTCAGGTAGATCTCAGTGGTGCGGATGGAGGTGTGCCCCATGCTCTCACTGATCAGGACTGTGGAAATGCCCATATATTTTGCGATGGAAGCCCAGGAATGGCGGATGGTATAGGTCGTGAAGGGGGCTTGGATCCCAGCATCCCCGGCAATGATCTTAAGCCGTTCGTTCATTCGTCGTCGCTGGGTTTTGTACTTTTCAAAGTGTTTGGTGGACCCATCATAGTGGGTGGGGAAAAGAGGGTCGCCTTTCTTTTTACCTGTACGGTAGAAATAGAGAAGTGTCCGTAACTTTGGGTGTATCTTGACCGAAAGTGGGGCTCCTGTTTTGCTCCGGCCATAATGGAGCCTGTCCCCGTGGATATGTTCCATTTTCAATTGGACCAGGTCAATGAAGTTCATTCCCTTGCAGTAGAACATGATAAGGGCATAGTTTCGGGCGTTCCAAAGCGAGCTGAACGGTTCATATTGCAAATCCAACAGCTTCAGGAGGTCTTCTTTGGCGATTGCCCTTTTTTTGGTCCGGACCGTTGCTGGAATACGGTACTTTTTGAAGACATTTTGCAGGGGCTTGAATTTTTCCTCCTCGATGGCCTTGTTATAGATGGAGCGGACGGCCCGTAGTCGTATTGCAATGGTGTTGACACTGTTGCCCTTGCCCTTGTGGTAGGCCTCAAAGTTTTTCAGAAAGGTGACGGTGATCTCATAGAGCATCATGTCTTGGCCCTTGTTGTATTTTATGACGCTGTCAATACAATTTTGGTACCATAGGGCCGTGTTGGGATTGTTTGCTTCATACGCCCGATCGATGATGATTTTTGACCATTGTATCAGGGAGATTTCGTTCTCCACACGGTTCCTGATTTCGGATTTTGGGTTCTCATCCCATTTCTGTTTGATGTGCTCAACCAGACGGTCGACGGAAATAAGCGCCACACTTTTTCCGATTTCGCGCAGGAGTTCTTTGGCCGCAAAGTATTTTCGGTCCAGTTCAGTGTTGATGGAATCGCAATCCAAGTGCTTGTTCACGGCAATGTAACGCTTGAGTTCCTGTTTGTCACGGTCCCATCCTGGCTTTGAGGTATGGATGCCCAGGCGTATCAGGCGGTTCTTTCCATGGTGGACGCTCAACGATACGGGAAATAGTCCGGTCACGCTGCTCCTGGAGCATTTTCTGGTGTCGAGTATTAGTGTAACTTTGGCCATGGATATCTTGGATTCCTGTCGAAAATAGCAAAAGAAAAAATAGAGAAAAACGCGAGGTTTTTGTTGAATCCAGATAAATCCAGAACAGTGCAATACATATCCAAAACGACATAAATAGCTGTTTTTCAGATGTTTGTATTGAAATTTATGCAATTCTGAATAGGGCTCCAAAATCCTTACAAGCAGGGGGTCACTGGTTCGAATCCAGTAGGGCCCACCCAGTGAACACAGGGCCTCCGGGAAACCGGGGGCTTTTTTGTTTTGTCTTGGGTACAACATAGGTACAACATTTTTTGTCTTTATATTTTCCAAATAAGGCAAAAGAAAAATGTAAAAATGTAAGTATCACTAATCGTTAATTTATCTCAATGGACATTAAAAGCGCTTCCGAAAAAGGTGAATTATCGAAACTGTTAAAAAAGACCACGAACGGAACTCCTCGGCAAAAGAATAGCGGTTTTGTTGGAACAGCCCGGTAAAACAAACATTTTGGGGAATCCCCTCTCTTTTCCCAATCTGTCTCATTAACTCGCCGTTTTAAAGAACTAAAAAATTGTAATTTATCTTCATAGCAAAATTTTCTTATAATGGATAGTTAGTTTTAACTTCCCACATACACCAAAAGATTAAATATGGTAAAAATAATAATAGGAAAGCATTTTGCTTTAACTAACTTTGAGTTTTCAACACAAAATGTCCACAAAAAAGATAGCCATACCGCCTTTTATAAACCTAAACCCAAATGACAATAATTTGCGCAGGATACTCACAGGCTTCCGTTCCAATCTGCTATCGACACTGGCACGCTATCCAAACCTGAAAGTCCTATCCGAAAACTTTGAGCCCAAAACAGATAAGGGTTTTAAAGGCTATATCGTAAATACCTCTTTTGCTTCGGTCAAGGGTTCAATCCAAATTTTAATGGCAATCAATAGTCATAGCAAAACCATCAGAACACTTTCATTTCAGGAAAAGGAATCCCGTTTGCATCGTTTGGAACAAAAAATTGCAGGCAAAATCATCAGCACACTTTTTGGCAAGCGCAATGCCGACCTTCCCGCCTATCAAAAACTTTCGCAAAAAGGCTATGAATCACTTTTGTTGGCCCAGTATTATGCAAAGAAGTTCACACCGGCAGATAATGATACCGCTATTGGCCATTTCAACAGAGCATCGAAAGACAACCCCAATAATTCGCAGGCGCTTTCAGGGATGGCAGCCGTAGAATTTCAACAGTACCGATATGGCGTTCATAGTTACAAAAAGGCAAACCAGCTTAGAACTTGGCTTGAAAAAGCGCTGGAACTGGATGCAGAAAATGTTCAGGCGCACACTATCAAAGCCTTGGTGGCAATGTATATGGACAAGGACTTCCTTTCCGCTGGTATCTCTTTTCAGAATGCGCTGGAACTGGAACGCGATTACTTAAATGTGCTGAAGGAATACGTGTGGTTCCTTTTGGCCATCGGTCAGGATAGGGAAGCAATCAAAGCCATCGACAAAGCATTGGAATACGACCCTATTTCCGTGGATTTGCTTACGACCAAGGCAGATATTTACAGGTATCGTGAAGATTACGAAGAAGCCTTAAAGTGGTATGAAAAAGCCTATGACTACAATACATCCTATTCACGTAGTGTCGAGGGAATGGTGGCCTGTTACACCAATCTTGGTGACAAGAACAACGCCTATCGGTTTTTGGAAATCTACTCACGGCGCTCCGCCAATGAATTCTTCGCACACCGTGTGAGTTGCGAGGTCGCTGCCCATTTTAAGGATGATTCCCTTTTTGGGAGATCATTAAAAGCTTTGGAAAGCTATCAAAAAATGCATCCACAAGCCGATTTATCTTCGGACTTGATGACTGTTTATGCCCTCACAGAACCTGAAAAGGCACTTTCATATTTGGAAAAGGCATTCAAGAATGGTGTGGGACTGGTGTCCATCATTCGTTATCCATACCTTAAAAAACTTTGGGACACACCTACCTATACAGAACTAATTTCCCAATTGCAGCTTGACATTTCACTGGAGGAACTCAAGAGTTCACAGTCCCGGTTGTTGCATATCAAATCCGAGGGTACTGAAACATTTACCATTGCCCGTGGTCTGTTCGCTTTCGCGAAAGCGGGAGGCAACTACACCGAAATCCACTACATACAAAATGGAAGGCTGACCACTCAACTGCTTCGGTTAAAACTGAATGCCCTTGACAACCAATTGGAAGGTGATTTTTTCAAGCGTATCCATAATTCTTTCCTTGTGAACATACAGCAACCAGAACTGGAACTTCAGGGCAATGCACATAAGGCAAAGCTCGTACTCAATAAGTTTGGTGTGAATTTGCCAGTTTCAAGAGCGGTTTACAAAGAACTCAAGTAACTTCCCATACATACCAAATATTTCCCATAAAGAACAAAACGGACTAGGAACTTAGGTCTTCCTTATTTCTTTGTGCTGTAATCAAAACTTTAAACAGTGCAGAATGAAATCGAAGATTCACGATTTCAATAATTTAAATTAAAAAACAATGAGTAAAAAGACAATTGAAACCTCCCACTATATCAATGCGCCCTTGGCCAAAGTTTGGGAAAATGTAAAATCCGGAGAGAACTGGGAAAACTGGGTCGTTCTTATCAAGGACAGCAAAATGAACGGCACGGGCGAAGGTGCCACCCGTGTATGTCATACCTACGAAAACGGCGACCTGCACGAGACCATCACCAAGATTGATGACAAGGACAAAGTGTTCCAGTACCGTATCGACAAACAGGAAATGGTACCCGCATCCAGTGTGGTTGGCACACTGACCTTTAGTGAAGAAGGCGAGGGCACGCGACTCGATTGGGTGGCCGAGCTAAACCTACTTGAAGACGGCGAGGAAGCCTTTCCACAAATCAAGGAAATGACAGGCCAGATGTATGCGGCCTCTGCGCAGGAACTCGAATCAATTTCAGCCTAACAATAATCACGTTTTGGGATGAAAAAAGTAGTTTTTAATGAAATCGGCGGTCCTGAAGTGCTACAGCTTCAAGATGCCAATATACCGATACCTGAGGACAATGAAGTGGTCATTAAGGTAAAGTCGCTGGGGCTTAACCGTGCCGAATTGCTGTTCTTTCAGGGGCAGTACATCTTTCAGCCTGAATTTCCTGCCCAATTGGGATTGGAAGCCGCGGGAGTGATTCATTCCATTGGCCAAAATGCTGGATATTTTCAGGTAGGCCAGGAAGTGTGCTTTATGCCCAATGTGATGCCTACGGAATATGGTTATGTGGGCGAATATGCAGTGGCACCCATTGAAGCGGTCATTCCAAAGCCTGGCAATATCAGTTTTGAGGAAGCCGCAGCCGTATGGATGTCTTATGCTACCGCTTATGGCGGTTTGGTCTTCCGAGGTGGATTGAAAGAGGGGGCAAGACAGACTGTACTCATTTCGGCAGCAAGTTCCAGCGTAGGGCTTTCTGCCATGCAAGTGGCAAAAAACCACGGTGCGACCGTCATTGCAACGACCCGGACTTCAAAAAAGAAGGACTTTCTAAAAGAACAGGGTGCAGACTTTGTCATTGCGACCGAAGAAGAATCCCTTTCAGAACAAATAAAAGCGATTACCGACGGTAAAGGGTTTGACATGGCCTTTGACCCCATCGCAGGGCAATTCGTCAATGAGCTTGCCGAAGCGGCTGGCAATGAATCCACCATTGTCATTTATGGAATCCTTTCTTTGGAAGATACACCCTTGCCCTTGTTCCCTATGCTCATCAAGGGAATTCGTATTGAGGCCATTCACCTGGTATTTCACGTGCTGCAGCACCAAGAGCGCTTTGCACAGACACGGGACCATATTTTAAAGGGACTTAAGCATGGTGTGTACATTCCGGTAATCCACAAATCCTTTTCCCTTGAGGAAGTGGCAGACGCCTACCGCTATATGGAAAGCAATGCCCAAAAAGGAAAAATAGTAATCAATATTTAAAAATAGAAACAATGAGAAAATCAAAGCAAATATTCAATTTGGTCCTATTGGTTTTGTTCACAGTGAGTATACAGGCCTGTAACGATAAGACCACGAAAAAAGAAGCTGCCACCGAGGTAGCATCCAATGAACTTCCTGACCATTCAGGCGCCATTATAGAAGATGAAATCCCCTCTAATGTAAAGACAGGTGAGTTTACCATTAAAGCTGGAGCGGTTTTGGAAACATTGTACTTTAATACCGATGACAAGACCTTTGCTTCCATTGCAAAAGACTATGGCAAAGTAGTTGCCAAAAATGGAGGAACGCTACTGGCGAAGTTTGATATCATCAAGAAAAAGACGGAACGTTCCGTGACCCACATCGCTATAGTGCAATGGACAGACTCAAGTGGCTATGCCAAGGCGGCAAAAAGTTCTACTTTCGCGAAAGCAAAAAACAACCTTGTGGATGTTGGCTTCTTTGCATCACAGCAGGATACGCCAGTAGTGCTGCGCGAGGACAAAATATATGACTTCACAAGTGCAGTTACCATTATGACCGACCCTTGCCAGATGCCCACGATTATGCAGGTTATAGGAACTTATTTTGGAAAAATAGGTCCGGTATTGCAAAAATACGGTATCGCACAGACCGCCTTTGTAGGACCACATCCAGGGGCACCGCAAACCTCTGCAAAAATGTATGTGCCCCATATGATGGGTATTTTTCAATGGAACGACATCAATGATGTAGCGAAGTTCCAAAACGACCCTGACTTTACCGAGCACGTGGACATTCGCAATGCCGTGATGAGCAAGATGGAATATGTCTATACCAAAGCTATCTTATAGCGTTCCTTCCCCCTAAATACAAATCTCACTCCAATTTTTTGGAGTGAGATTTATGCTTAAACGAGAATGAACCAAGTTTCAGTTTTACTCACATTTATATCGTTTGTTTTATCATTGTCTTGCAATGGACAAATGGCAAAGAAAGAATCTATGGGCAACCAGTACATTATTGAGGATTACCTAAAAAAATGGAAAAGCAATAAACGCTATACAATGAAAGTATTGGAAGCGATGCCCGAAACACATTACAATTTCAAACCTACCGATGGGATGAAGGCCTTTAAGAGTCAGGCCAACCATATGGCAAATTGGCTGAACAACCACATCAAAAAAGTTGGGCATCCCGGTCTGACTAAAGTAGATGCAACTTCAAAAGAAACTTTGATAGCATCTTTTAATACCATATTCGATGAATTGTTGACCTACATCGAAACCATTGACCCGAATACATTGGGCGAAACATCAAGAATGTGGTACGGCCAATCGACCAAAAGCCGCACTTGCCCAATGAGAGAATATGGCCATTAAAATTCGGATTGAACCCTTGACCGAAGCAAAAGACATATTTACAACGTAACCTTTAAAATCCTCAGTTGTTTTGGGTTCAGGTTTATAAAAGGCGATATGGCTATCTTTTTTTCAGGAATTTTGGCTTCAAAAGTCAAAATAAGCAGCTTTCCTGAAAATATGTATTGTCAACCATTCTGTATGGGAACTGTGGGAATCTTTATTTTGAGCGAATGTTATGTCTGTATCATAAAATTGCTCCATTTTTTATCTTTAATGTGCAATCTGTGACAGTCTGAATGAAAAAAACAATTCCACATAATTTTGAATATCACCAGTATTTGAGAAAGATTTTGCGAAAGTGGGAACCAAAATCTTCACTTTTCATCGCGACGGAAAAAGATTTTTCAAAAGAGGAAGTCCTTACCTATCCATACCGCAGTAGTTTCTATGCTTTTGGCTTGATGCATGCTGACAAATGCGAGCTTCAAGTGGGTGTCAACACCTATGAGATAAGAGCAAAATCATTGACCGTAGTGGGGCCCGATATTGTACGGAACTGGATTTTGAACGATTGGGAGACCCCAAACACTACGGTATTTTTTACAGCAGATTACTTTAAGAAACCACTTTACAACAACTTTTTGTTGGACTACGATTTCTTCAAGATTGGCGCGCAGCACGTTTTGCACCTGTCCGATAATGAGTACAACAATGTAAATGAATTACTCAAATTACTTTCTAAGTCACAGAACAGCCCATCGGTTGGTGCAGGAATTTTATTCAGTATACTGGAATACATCAATAATATTTATCCAAAGCATAGCCAAAATCAAAAATTGAGCAAGTATGGACGGCTTACCAAGAAATTTACACAGTTGTTGTATGAACATTATCGAAATGAAAAGAATGTTCAATTTTATGCCGATACATTGTCCATTACCGCAAAACACCTATCAGATGTGGTAAAGCAAATAACCGGAGATTCGGCTAAGCAAGCAATAGACAAACTGGTCATTTTTGAATCCAAAAGCCTACTCAAACAGACTGAATTGGACATCAAGGAAATAGTCTATTGGTTAGGGTATGAAGACCCGAGCCATTTTTCACGTATTTTCAGAAAACATATAGGATTGAGCCCCTCGGAATATCGAAATAAAGGTTAAGTCCGAAAAAAGTGCCAGCATATCCGAATTTATCCCTAACCCTGGCCCTGATCTTTATTGGATATTTGTCTCATCAAAGTTTAACATTAAAAACAACATACGATGAAGACAAAAAATTTAAAAACAAATCAGCTTTCGGCCTCAGCTTATGAAACCTATTTGGCCTACCTAAAGGCTATGGACAACAAAAATGTGGAAACTTACGGAACATTTTTGGCAGATGATGTTGAAATGAGTTTTAACAACGATTCCTTCGGAAAAGGCAAAGAGCCCATCTTACAAGGTTTGGCCAAGTATTGGCAGAGTTTCGCTTCCATAGAACACGACTTGCTCAACATCTACGGAACGGATACTAACTATGTTCTTGAAGCATTGAACCACTACAAACGCCACGATGGCAAAGATGCCACTGTTCGTGCGGTTGCCTTTACCGACCTCAATGAAGATGGTAAAGTGAAATCCGTGCGGTTGTATATGGATATGAATCCCGTATTCGGAAGTTAATCAACGTAACAAAAATGATTATGGAACTTATAGAACCTAAAATTTTAGTGGTGGGAAAATCACTTCCCACCCTAAAAGTTTTAGCTGATGAATGGGCGAAATTTGGAAGGAACGTTGAAATCGCAAACACAAAAGATGCAATAAAAAAGCACCTTGGAAACTCGAAGTTTGATTTCGTGACGATTGGTGCCGGGCTACCAGACGATGAACGGAAATCCATCAAAGAATTTATAGGTGAGATTTCCAGTGACTTGGATGTGAATTTATTGGAAAGGCATGAAGATAGCCTTCCGTACCATCATATTCCGTTTTTGAATAACCTAGTTGTGATGTTTAAGATAAATCAAGCAAACGGTTTTTAAAAAATAGGTTTGGTATTTTAAGAGATGAATTCAAAAAAGGTTTTATTTCCCCAGCTGAAATTGGATAACCACTATATTCAGTTGTTATCCGCGACTACAATTTTTGGAATAGCCTGAACGATGGCAATACTTGGTAGTATATCCAAACAGTATAAAAGCGTTGGAGCATTTTTTATCCGAATAGAAGATATGACTTTCATCGGGATTTTCGGATTAGGAAGGAAAAGGGAACAATCAATCGATTTTAATCCATTTGATATTCTTCTTAATCAAATCTATTTTTTTCAAGATATTTGGATCACTGTGAAAAAGTAATATTTCGGAAGCTGAACACTATTTTTGCTGATGAATTCTTATACAACAATGTTAATGATGATGATTTTCCTATATTTTCCAGAGAAAACCGACCATTAATATTTGACGTTCCCTGATGTTTGACATAAAAAAACAATTCACCTATGAAACACATATTTATTTCTTTGGTCCTGCTGTCCCTTCCCTTTTCCGCTAAGAGCCAGAAACTTCCTAGTTTAAAGATAAGCGATGACCAGCATTATCTGGTTACCGCTGATGGCAGTCCTTTTTTCTGGTTGGGCGGCACCGCTTGGGAATTAATCCATCGTCTATCAAGGGAAGAGGTGGACCTATATTTGAACGATAGGCAAAGAAAGGGTTTCACGATAATCCAAACGGTGGTGCTCGCTGAACTGGATGGTTTGGACACTCCCAATTTTTATGGGCATAGGCCTTTGTTGGACAACGATCCTACAAAACTGAACGAAGCATATTTTGAACATGTTGATTATGTGGTGGACAAGGCGGAGGAATTGGGCATGTATATTGGCCTGTTGCCAACATGGGGCGACAAGTACCATAAAGCATGGGGCGTGGGACCAGAAATATTCACCCCTGAAAATGCTGAGGTGTTTGGAGAGGTGTTGGCCAAAAGATATTCTACCAAATCCAACATTGTTTGGATTCTGGGTGGGGACAGATGGCCCTTAGACATTGAGGACAGTTCCATCATTAATTCAATGGCAAAAGGAATACGTAATTTTGATACTCTCCATTTGATTACGTTCCATCCATCGGCACCGAACCTAGCCACAAATTATTTCAATGAGGAATGGCTTGATTTTGACATGTACCAAACCGGACATAATAGAACTGTGAAAGATTTTGAGTTTGTATTGAAAAGTCGCAAGGTCATACCCACAAGACCTGTGGTCAATGGGGAACCTCGCTATGAAAACCACCCCGATAGGTTTAAGCCCGAAGTCCATGGTTGGATGGACGACTCGGACGTCAGGTGTTCAGCCTATTGGTCAATGCTCTCTGGGGCTGCAGGATACACCTATGGTTCCCATGATATTTGGCAGATGTACAGTGCCAGAAGAAAACCTGTCAATGGAGCAAGGACAGGTTGGATCAAATCTTTGGATCTGCCGGGATCCAAACAGCTCAAACATATGAAAGACCTGCTTACATCATTTCCCTGGCAGCAAATGGTTCATGACCAGTCAATCGTGTTGAACGAAAACAAAGGCGACTCAACCTATATTGTGGCAAGCATTGCGAGGTTAAAGGATTTCATGATGATATATACCCCTATGGGGGAAGGAATAGTTCCGGATTTGAAAAGACTCAATTCTGAAGAAGTAGTGGCCTTTTGGTACAATCCCAGAGATGGGGTCTCGACAAAGATCGGGGTGTACGGAACTACCGAACGACATCGGTTCACACCTTGGTCCGTTGGACGTGGCAGTGATTTCGTATTGGTGGTCATGGATACCAAGGCCACTTATACCTTGCCTAATGGTTGATTGGCCCTCCAAAGGCTGATATTGGACTGTGCAATTTTGGATTCCATTCGAAATGCCCTTGAGTATGATACACAAAAGCTTTAACCCTGCTAAGTATCGTGGGGATATGCTAAAATATAGTCATTTGGGTAAACCGACCAAAACTTATGATCAGTTGAATAAATCAGTTGCTTGATCGTTAAAGCAATTTTTATGCTGAACTATGCCCTGATTTTTTTGGTCTTGCTCACAATGGCTATTTGCGTTGAAAGTAAAGAAGAAAGGGCTCAGCTCAGGGCAGCCCCCGAACATAGTGCTCATATTGACCGATGATCAAGGGTAAGGGACGGAATGTTGCTTAAGACATCCTGTGCCAAGTCACCGGCAGCAAACAGCTCTTTGCCAACGTTGACACCTTTTTTAAAGCCGCTGTCGATGATTTTCCTTTTGGATTTATCAGCAATCATTTTTTCGCTAACCAATTGGGAAAGCATAAAGACCTTTTTTAGGTTAATCTGCATCAAGTAGTCAAAATCCTTTTCCTTGATATCACGCAATGCCATTCTGAAAAGCACTAGAAGCAACTTACTGGCGAATTAAAGGTAAAAATGGTACGGCCAATATTCTAGGTCTTGTATTAACAATACTGGAATCCAAGATGAAGAAGTTGGGAATAGAAAGATAGTTTATGAACCCGCCGACACCACCTCGACCTGTTACTTTCAATGTATGGATATTGCAAGTATCGATGTACATGAAGCTAACTAAAAGGTACGCGTTTTGAACGCGCTGGTATTTTCCGAAATCATAAATCTCTAACTGCAATTTTTGGCTTCGATTGCAGCTGCTGTTTTTATTCTTTCTTCGTTGACCTCATGGTACATTTCAACGAGTTTTGATTTCAATGAATTAAATAATTCTGGTTCTGTTTTTGACAATTCGTTTTTTTCTTTAGGATCTTCAACAAGATTGTACATTTCGTACTTCACGGGTAGTGTGAATGAATCGGTATGGTAACCGTACAGCATGTAGTCGCCTTCGCGAATGGCCACGTGAGGAGCCATAATTTCTACATTGTATTTACGCTGCAGCGATTTATTTCCGGGGTTTTTTCCTGCTCCCACGGCCTGGAAATAATTTTTCATCGCATCACTAATCTTTGAGCCGTCAAACATATGATTATCATAGCCTTCACCAACCAATATATCGTACTCACGAGGTATTTCAAATTGCCAGTAAATAGGTTTCTTACGTTCAACAGGCTTTCCCTTAAGCAATAAATCAGCAATACTTTCACCATCTATTGCTCGATCGGAAGGAAGATCAATATCCAGCACATCGCAAAGCGTTGGTAATACATCCAATGTAGAATTTGGTTCATCAGAAAGCCCCGGAGATATTTTTCCAGGCCACCGAACCATAGCGGGAACCCGGATACCTCCTTGGTAGAGTTGGTATTTCTGACCATAAAGCGGATAGGAGGTTCCATAACAAAAATAGGTGGCGTCCCATGCGCGTAAAACATCGGGACCGTTATCACTTGAGAAGTATATAATGGTATTTTCTTTTAATCCCATTTTTTCAAGACCTTCTAGTAAATCTCCAATTGCAGCATCTAAATGCGTGATATTGGCGTAGTATTCGTCCCTACGTGCGTCACCTGTGTTGTACATATCGGTATATTTATCTGCAGCTGCAATACGAATATGCACAGCATCGTACGCCAGATAGGTAAAAAATGGTTTTGATTTATCGGGGAGGTTCTTTATCCATTCAAGTGCACTTTGTGAGATGATATCACTACTATATCCTTTTACCACCCCTTTGGGAGTACCATCCAATGTAAAATAATCGCCCGGATGTTTTTGAGAATTTACATTTAATTTTCTGGTAAAGTGAGGATCTTCTTTGGTGACCATGCCATCATCAAAACCTTGTTGGTTAGGAAATGAACCACTCCACCCGGTCCAGTTTTCCTTTACTTCCCAATCAGCTCCATTCAAATGCCATTTTCCAAAAATGGAGGTTTGATAGTCCTTTTTTTTAAGTAACTCGGGTATAGTAATTTCAGAACCGGGTAAAAGTCTCTTGTCATTGTCTTTTTTGTCCATGATCCACCAATTGATGTTTTGGCGTGTCGGGGTTCGTCCAGTTAAAAGGCCAGCCCTGGAGGGAGAGCACACCGGAGATGAAGCATAGTGATGCCTGAATACCATACTTTCTTTAGCAAGTTCGGCTAAATTTGGTGTTTTGATATTAGGGTTGTTAAATTCTTCAATTGATTCAATACCGAGGTTGACATCACCATACCCTAGGTCATCCACCAGGATATACACAATGTTTGGGTGTTCAGAATTGTATTCATTAGTACGTTTT
The DNA here is from genome assembly GCA_028284725.1 of Allomuricauda sp. GTDB lineage: Bacteria > Bacteroidota > Bacteroidia > Flavobacteriales > Flavobacteriaceae > Flagellimonas. The sequence goes on from JANQRD010000172.1 coordinate 20,811, forward strand.
TTTTCATTATCATGTTCATGACTATTGGATTCAGGCTGATTGCATGATGTAGACAATGTCAATGCTATAGCTCCGATTATTGAACATCGACTAAAACAGCTCCTAAGATTTATTTTTATTTCCATATTATTTATAATCTTTAGTGTTTTCCAGTAAAATGGTCCACAGTACATCGGAATCAGTTGGTTAGCCTTTAAAGGTACAATGTAAGGTCCTCCGAAACCCCAGTACCCGAGCAATCAGGTTGTAGGTGAAGACACGAATACAATAAGGGCAAAGAAATCTTTTGTATCATTGGAAATCATTTTTGAATCAGACCCTAAGATAGATAAAAAATCAAATTGTATGCAAATTATATATAAATTTGTCGACTATTAAAAACTCATCTCTTTCAGAGACTTTGAAAGTCCTCTCCAAGGTAGAGCGGTACAATGCGCTGGTCTCCGATTTTCATGCTACCTAGCCCTTCTGTTCGGCCTCGAGGGCAAGTATCCTTACAGGTTGTTATTTCAACCGTGTGGACATCCATTACGCCCTGATGCCCGATAACAGAACGGAGCTGTATCCGATGAAACTATCATGGCTAAAATGCTCAAGAAAAAGGGGTATACTACTGGAGTTTTTGGAAAATGGCATTTGGGCCATCTTCCCGAATTGATGCCCAATCGACAGGGTTTCGACGAATATTTTGGGACACCCTATTCCAACGATATGTGGCCCCAGAATACCCATGTGGACTATGATTTTGATCCGCTACCACTGTACCATAACGAGCAAGTCTTGGATACATTGACCGATCAAATGGATTTGACACGCCAGATTGCTGCAAGGAGCGTGGAGTTCATTGATATTCTACCGACCATTTCAGAACTTAAAAGCTCCGATTTACCTGAACTCCTCATAGATGGAAAGAGTGCTCGGCGCTTATTTAAGTTCGATACGGAAGAGAGCCCACAAAAGGCTTATTTTTTCTATGATGAAAGCTCCATTTTCACTGCCATTCCAGTGGAAGCCTGACCGTTTATTTGATCATTTTTGCATGGTGGTCATCAGTCATCGATGGCTTGTCGCACGATTTGGCCAAATTTCCAACCTGTCTCATCGGTGGCAATATTCCTTGTCTGTTTGAGCAGAATACCAATAAGTTGTTCTTTGGGGTCCGCAAAATACTGTGTATTGAAATAACCTCCCCAAAAGAAGGTGCCTGCATTTCCCCTGCCACGCTGTTTCGCCGGTTGTTCCAAAACTGCAAAAGCGAGTCCATAGTCCTGGTTAGGCCCACCAAACAGTTCTTTGGTCTGTCCTTCCAAAATCAATTCCACTGTGGTCCGGCTCAAGATGCGCGTTCCGTTGAGCTCCCCTTTGTTGAGGTACATCTGTAAAAAGGCCGCATAATCTTTTGCTGTGCTCGAAAGACCCGCTCCCCCGCCAAAAAAGCTTTTGGCACCTTTTATGGGATATTGCGGGTCATAGAATGTAACGGGATAGGGTTTCCATTTGCCGTCATCTAAGGTCTGCAATGAAACCAATCGTTCGGCTTTGCTTTGGGGAAGGTAAAAGTAGGTGTCCTTCATGCCAAGGGGCTCGAACACCCGTTCCCTCAAAAAAACATCGAAAGATTGCCCCGATACCATTTCTATAAAATAGCCTAGCACATCAAGGCCCTCACAATATACATAGTTTTCACCTGGATTATGATGCAAGGGAAGCTTGGCCAGTTTTCTGACATTTTCGCCTAGATTGACATTTTCAGCAGTAAACAGATCGGTAATGCCAGCTTTGGCATAGATCATCTGCATTCTTACATCTTGGTCTATGGTGCCATATCCCAACCCCGAGGTATGGGTCAATAAATGTCTTATGGTGATTTCCTTTGTTGCGGGCTTGGTCACATAACTACTGTCCCTTCCGTCAAAACTTTTAAGAATCTGTGGATTCTTGAATTCTGGAATATATTTGGAAATGGGGTCATCCAGCCGAAACTTTCCCTCCTCCCAAAGCATCATAACAGCTGTTGCGGTAATGGCCTTACTTTGGGAAGCTATCCGAAAAATTGCATTCAGCTTCATGGTTTTTCCATTGGTATTGTCAGCCATGCCAAAAGCTTTATGATAGACGACCTTGCCGTTTCTCGCTACTAGGGCCACGGCGCCGGGTATGGTATTGGATTCAATGGATTCCTCCAACATAGCATCCAACCTTTTTAAACGTTCAGAAGACATGCCCGCCTTTTCTGGGAGGGCATCATAAAGCGGGGGAGAGTTCCTTATGGACTTGGTCTGTGCCATACCCGAATCCACCATTGGAAATAAAAGCAGCAAATAAATGGTCTGGGTAAGTAAACGCTTGGGAAAGGTGCTTGTTTTTACGGTCGATAAATCGTTTTCGCTTATGAAATGCATACAAAAATTTATTATAATTGTATTCAGTTAATGGCAAATATATCTAAAATACAAACAAGTAGACCAACTTTCTCAAGTGGAAAGAAAGTAAAATCATTCACCTAACCAATGCATTAAAATAGAATTATTATGGTATACCGAAGAATCCGATTTCTTTTACCCATTATTCTGTGCATTCCCTTTTATGCAGTATGTCAAGACTTTGAGCTTTGGGGTAAAGCGGAGTTGAATTTTCAAAGTGGTACTGCCTACGACAATCCCATCTATGACGTCAAGGAATTTTATTGCTTGTTGATATCACCCTCTGGAAATAAATTTGAGGTTGATGGTTTTTGGGATGGTGAAAAGGATTGGAAGGTTCGGTTCAAACCTGATGAATTAGGTGTTTGGAATTATGAAGCCAAATGTTCGGATACCCTCAATTTAGGACTCAACGGAGTTAAAGGGACTTTCAACGTCGTAAAGAGTACCTCTACATTGGATATTTATACCAAAGGCAAGATTATCCATCCATCCGGAAGTTATCATTTGGCCCATAGCGATGGCACCCCGTTTTTATGGATAGCCTGTACAGCTTGGAATGGAGCGTTACGATCTACTGAATTGGAATGGGAGACCTATCTCGAGCATCGCAAAAAAACCGGATACAACACCATACAGTTCGTCACTACACAGTGGAGAGGTGGGCCTGTAAATGCAGATGGTCAGACGGCTTACACTAAAGATGGTCCAATAAATATCAATACTAAGTTCTTTAACCATATGGACAAAAAAGTGGACCGTATCAATGCGCATGGGTTGATAGCGGCTCCAGTAATGCTTTGGGGGCTTCCCTTTGGGGAAGGGAGACATCTGAGCCCAGGTTACGACCTGCCTTACGAAGATGCACGATTGTTGGCCAAATATATAAAGGCACGGTATGGGGGAAATCACGTGGTCTGGATTTTTGGAGGAGATGCAAAGTACACTGGTGAAATGGAGTCTCGATGGAAATTTATGGGGCGATCGGTGTTCAAGAGGAAACAGGATTTGGTTTCATTACACCCGCTAGGTAGGGCCTGGATAGGGAAATTGTATGATAGCGAGGATTGGTTGGATATCATTGGCTACCAATCTTCACATAGCAATGAAGAAAAAACGGTGAATTGGATAAACAGGGGGCCTGTTGTTATGGAATGGCAAGAAATTTCCCCAAGGCCATTAATCAATATGGAGCCAAATTACGAGGAAATACATTTTAAGATTACAGATGAAGATGTTCGAAATGCAAGTTATTGGAGTCTGTTCTCAGCACCAATTTCTGGAATTACCTATGGTGCGAACGGTTTATGGCCTTGGCTAAGAAAAGGGGAGTTGATCATCAACCACGAGAAAACAGCGGGTATCAGCGATTGGGAAACCAGTATGAAATTCCCTGGAAGCATTCAAATTGGCTATTTGGCCGAATTTATGCGAAGGTATGAATGGTGGAAGCTAAGACCTGCATCGAAACTATTGATAAATCAGCCCAGCGATAAAAAATTTGATGAACATATAGCGGTGGTCAAATCCAGGAATGGGCGTTTGATTCTGGTATACCTGCCCAAAAAGCAAGCGGTGAGGATTAGGGTAGGCGATAAAGTGTATAATGGCCAATGGTTTAATCCGGTTCTCAACGAGTTTTCAACCGCTAAAGTAAGAAGCGATGGTGGAACTCTCACAGCGACACCACCTTCTGACTCAGATTGGGTACTGGAACTCAAATTGAAATAATATTTTGGTGGTTTTGTTGCTTCTAGTGTTGAATCAAGAGAGTAATCCGCAGTGTAACATAAATTCACAGGTATCGAGTAAATGGTTGAAACAAGTATTTCTAAAGCGCTGGTCATTTATGATTTTCGAAGAATGTTTATGCCTATGAGAACCAAACCATTCAAAGTGAAATACACTCACCTATTGCAAGTTATTTGGCATTTGTCTCTGCTCTTTGTTTTTCAAACGGGACTATGCCAGCATCAAAAACCCAATATCGTATTATTTATAGCCGATGACTGGTCATATCCACACGCAGGGGCTCTCGGTGATAAGGTTGTGCGTACACCTACATTTGATTACATGGCTGAAAATGGAGTACTTTTTCCAAATGCCTTTTCGGCAGCGCCGAGCTGTGCACCTTCCCGCGCCGCTGTCCTGACAGGTCAGCCCCCACATAGGCTCGAAGCTGCTGCTAATCTATGGGGAGTCTTTTCAAAAAAGATTACGACCTATACCCAATTATTGGAACAGCATGGATATGTTGTTGGCCTTTGGCTCAAAGGATGGGGGCCCGGTAATTTTCATGCAGGAGGATATTCACAAAATCCGGCTGGGAAGGAATATTCGGATTTTGAAGAATTTCTGTCCAAGAGAGATAAGAGCAAACCATTCAGTTTTTGGTATGGAAGTAAAGACCCGCATAGAACCTACGATACGCAACTGCTCGCAAAAAGTCACTTAAAAGCAAGAATTGACGCAATAAAGACACCCAAATGGCTGCCCGACGACCCCGTTGTTCGCGAGGATATCGCAAATTACATGGTCGAGGTCGAGCGCTTTGACAAGGAATGTGGCCAAGTACTAAAACTTTTGGAACAGGAAGACATTTTGGACAATACGCTCATTATTATGACCAGTGACAACGGAATGCCTTTTCCAGGTGCAAAAGCTACCCTTTACGATGGAGGCACAAGGGTTCCGTTCGTATTGATGTGGAAAAATAGAGACCTGGAGACAGGCATGATATCAGATGCTTTTGTGAACCTATATGATTTAGCACCAACATTTTTGAATGCGGCCGGAATCGATATACCTTCAGACTGGGCTGGGCGTGACATCATGAAGTCGTTTCAGGGCATCAAAGAAGAATGGTCTTCGGTTTTTTTGGAAAGGGAAAGACATGCCTATTCCCGGAAAGACAATCTGGGATACCCTTCAAGAGCCATACGCACTGATGAGTATCTTTACATTTGGAATTTTGAACCAGACAGATGGCCTTGCGGAGATCCTGAGCCCATTTTTTCCGTGGGTCCTTATGGCGACGTGGATACTTCCCCGACCAAGACATTATTCCTTGATAAGGGAAAAACACAATTTCGACCACTTTTTCAAAGATCTTTTGACAAACGGCCTGAAGAAGAACTCTATATCTTGGCGGATGACCCCTATCAATTGAACAATGTAGCCACCAAAAAGGAAAATGTTCTCATCAAAAGAATGTTGAGGCAACGGTTAAAGAACTGGATGTGGAACACAAAAGATCCACGGGCCTTTGGGAATAAAGGAGCAAATTTTGATCAAATGCCCTATTATGGGACCACTCCATTAATCCGTGAATGAACACTTATTTTTAATGTTATTATATATCAGTTTCGATTTCAGTTGTATGGTATAGATAGGTATCTAACCATAAATATGTACCTTTCCAAAAAATATTAGACTTCGGCACTACCATGACAAAAAAGAAATCAAGCGAAAAAGCCTACGAGAAAATAAGAGACCTGATTCTTTCCCTTAAGATGAGTCCGGGTGAAAGTGTGACGGAGCACTCATTATCTGAAATGCTGGGTATTGGAAGAACACCGGTACGCGAGGCACTGGCGAAATTAGAATTGGATGGATTGATTTACTCAGACAAGGGCAGAAAAACTGTATACCTTACCACCATTGATGAAGTAAAGGAAATATTCGACATAAAATCGGCTCTTGAGGGAGCAATAACTGGCTGGGCCACGGAGCGAGGCAGCCAAGAAGACAAAAAAGAGCTTGCCAAGATTATGGACCAGATGAAAGTGCTGGCCAAAAAAAGATCCGAGAATGAAGAACAGCGCCAAAAGAATCTCGAAGACTGGATTACTACTGATCATGCCCTGCACAACGTGATTTTCAGAATGGCAGGTAGTGCAAGGTCCCAAAAAATTATAGAGAACCTCAATATTCAGTGGCATAGAACCCGTATTTCAGTGTATGCGATAGAAGGTCGCGTGCTAAGGTCTTGCAAGGAACACGAACAGGTTGTGAAATATATTATTGAGGGGGAAGCAGAAAAAGCCGAGATGGCTATGCGAAAGCATCTGGCCACCATGAAGGTCGAGATAGAAAATGTGATGCGCCTTTTTAACTACCCCCAGAGCTAGCACAGCCCTTACATATTAAAACAAGGAATTATTCTCCATCACCCTCACTTTCCACTATAATGAATTCGCCAAAGAGGGAAACATAAACAGGGTTTATCTACAGTATTAGTGTTGACCATGCTTAATTGATTGTCAGATAATTGTGGAATCACCCAATAATATTTAAGTGCTACCGATTTTTATCCTCTATATAATTCCATACCACAAAAGACAGGGATAAAATATATTTCAAAATTCAGGGATACCGATGAGCATTGTTAAAGGACCTGAGCAAATGCATGTCCTACAGATTGAAGAGGGGCATTTTTCACAGGTATATGCATTCAACCCTATGTTCAATGGTAGGTGAACCATACACGGTATAATAAAATTGATTGTTGAATTTGATGTGATAAAGTTGTATCACATGTCAATAGTTAAAATTTTTTTATTCGCGTACATTCGTTAAAATAATTTTTTGTATAAAAT